>OZ253547.1:0-77500 GCA_965262635.1 Candidatus Versatilivorator sp.
GGCATCATGATCGCCGCCATGACGGCCGCGGCCATGTCCTCGGCCGACAGCGTGCTCTCCTGTAACGCCGCCGTGGTAATGCAGGACATCTATCGCCGCTATATCAACCCTCGGGCCGCCGACCGGGCGCTGCTGCGGGTGGCCGAGTGGACCACCCTGGGGACCGGAATCGCGGCCGC
This sequence comes from Candidatus Versatilivorator sp., assembly GCA_965262635.1. Classification (GTDB taxonomy): domain Bacteria; phylum Acidobacteriota; class Terriglobia; order Versatilivoradales; family Versatilivoraceae; genus Versatilivorator. The sequence goes on from OZ253547.1 coordinate 180, forward strand.
CCTGCTGGCCTACCTCTATCAGGACATCATCTCGGTGCTGGTGTTCGTCTACGATTTCTGGGCCCCGGCCATGGTGCTGCCCTTTCTGGTGGGTCTGTTCTGGTACCGCGCGGACCGTGCCCCCGCCGTGGTGGCCTCCATGGCGGGCGGCTCGGCGGCCACCATCCTCTGGTTGTGGCTGGATTCTCCGGGGGATGTGGGCGCCGCCCTGTTCGGCGTCGGCGTGGCTCTGGGGGTTTTCCTGCTGGCGTTGCCCCTTACCCGTCGCCGCCGGCCGGTTGGCTGAGGCTCTGTGGGAGCGCGCGCCTTGGGCTGCATGCTGTCGCCGCCTACGCGGCTCAACTCTAACGCCGAGCTTTCCATGGGCTTACGCCCACGGCTAAGTGCGGACGCCGCATTCGCGGCTTACTGGAATCCCCGGGCTGGCGCCCGGGGAATTGTTTAAATAGATCCTCGCCCGACCGCAGTGTTGTGGTTTTGGGGAGAGCGGCGTAGCCGCGGTTAGAGTGGATTGCCCGGGGAAACGTCCCCTACAGGTCTTCCTTATAGAGCGGCATAACCGCACCGGCATGTAGCCGCCTACGCGGCTCAACTCGGCCTGCCGGGTCTGCGGTCGCGAGGCGGGCGGTGGCGTCCTGCCTGCTCAAGCCGACCCCACGGCCTCCCTCGCCTCCAGCACGCTCCGCACCAGCAGCTCCACGTGCTTCTCTTCGATGAAGGGCGAGAGCATGTAGGACTTGAGGGCCACGATGGGCTCGCCGTAGTCCGTCTCGCGATAGCAGTCCGTTATCGACAGGTAGACGCCTTCCCCTCTCTCCGCTCGTGCGTGAAGGTGGCGGTAGATGCGTCGATTGTACTCGTTGTGGGCCCGGAGCTCCTCCCGAGCCCTTGGGTCCGTGCGCTCCCGCTCCTTGATCGTCCAGGTGTCCACTCCGTCGGGATAGGCCCGGAAGAGGGTCACGGTGCCGAAGTTGTCGCTGTTCAGGACCGAGGTGGACCCGTGTCCGTCCAGGTGCTCCCGGAGCAGCTCGGCCATCTCGACAAGGTGCCCGAGGAGAACCCTGAGGCCCTCGATCCCGAAGAGCCGGAGGTTGGCCCATGCCGCCAGGACGCCGCCTCCGCTCCGGGAGGTCTCCAGCGTGTAGGTGCCCGGGTGCCGCTGCCCGCTACGGAACATGTAGGGCATCTCTTCCAGCTCCCGGCCCAGAAGATTCAGGTCGGAGCGGTCCTTCACCAGGAAGAGGCTCGACACGTAGGGCGCGAACCCCGTCTTGTGGAAGTCCACGCCAATGGAGTCGGCCAGCGCGAGCCTCGAGATGCGGTGGTAGGCGCCCGCCAGGCACCGCACCGTCCGCAGCCGGAATCCGAGGGCGTTCTCTTCGAAGTCATAGCCCTTGAACGCCGACCAGGCCCAGCCGATCACGGCGTCGGCGTGGACGTGCGGCCGATAGTCCAGGCCGTACTCCTCGACCAGGGAGTCACGAAGGCGAACGATGGCTTCGAGGTCGTCGATCCCGAACGCGTCCGTCGTCCCCATGGTGGCCACAATCGCGACGATCCGCCGCCCTTCCTCGATTGCCCTCCGCGCGGCGGCTTCCAACTCTCCGACATCCACGTCGTTGGTCAGACGGGACGGGACAGCGACCACGTTCCTCTCCCCCAGGCCGAGCCAACCCGCAACGCTCAGGCGGGAGTAATGACTCTGGGCCGAGGTGAGCAGGATGCCGCCCTTCCCCATCCCCTCCTCCATGGTCCCGCGAAAGGCCTTCTCGATTCCCAGCTTGACTCCGTACAGCACGGTGCCGGTGCCCCCGAAGGTGAAGACCCCCGTGGCTCGCTCGGGCGAGTAGCCGACGAGGTCGGCCACCAGCGAGGCCACTGCGACCTCGACCTGGGCCAGCCCGTGAGAGGTGTCGTCCGAGACCAGGTTCGGATTGTAGATCGAGGGAAGGAGAGTGGCGATGATGCTGGGAATCGTGGGTGGCGCAACCACGTTGAACTGGGTGTGCGGATGCCCCCAGACGGGGAGCCCCTCGAGCTTTTCCACCAGGTCTGGAGTGACGCTCTCCAGATTCCCGAGCTGGGGGTCGATCCGCTCCCGCATCGCCTGGTCGAAGTCAAGCTCCGCCGTCCGGCCCAGGCGGGGCGCCGTCGACTTGAGCGCGTTTGCAAGCTCAAGCGCGCGAAGCACGGAGAGCCCGAAGTGGGCGTCGTGGGTCCGGTCGGCGACCGGCTGCGGGAACTCGGCCCGGATCCGTTTCAGTAGCGGGAGATAGGCGGGGGCACTCATCGTAGTCCACGGGGCACGGCTCCGATGCCCTGCTTCCCGACAAGCTGGATTAAGGTCGAAGGCACTGACGATAAACCGCTTTCCATCATGGTACCAGCGACTCGGTGGGAAATGCGGGTCAGTATGCCAGATTGGAGCCACCATGGCCAGAATGTCCGCACCGCCAAGGGTGTGGACAGCACCGGTCGGTTGCGCTAAATTGTAACCCACACGTGGAGGTTTGCGATGGGTGCTGTTTTCCGTACCCGCGGGAGTGCCGGAGGCGTCTTGGTTCCGGTCCTGTTGGGGGCATTGCTCTTATTGGCCGTGGCGGGGTCCCGGGCGCCACTGTTGGCCTCGAGCCAGCAGGCCGAGTCCTTCGAGGCGCTGGGAGTCCAGTACGATCGAGAGGTCCGGCCGCTGATCGGACAGTTCTGCCAGGGGTGCCATTCGACGGCGCTGCGGACGGGGGAACTCGATCTGGAGCGGTTCGCCACCCTGGCCGAGGTGCGGCGGGACACCGGGGCTTGGCTCAAGGTGGTCGAGATGCTGGAGCAGGGGGAGATGCCCCCGGAGGGATCCAGCCAACCTCGTCCCCCGCAGCGGCAGGCCCTACTGGAGTGGGCGAAGCGCTATCTTCGGGCGGAGTCTCTGGCCAACGCCGGGGACCCGGGGCCGGTGGTGCTGAGACGGCTCAACAATGCCGAATACACCTACACCATTCGCGACCTGACGGGGGTCGCCCTGCACCCGACCCGGGAGTTCCCCACCGACAGCGCGGCCGGGGAAGGATTCACCAATGCCGGCAACGCCCTGATCATGTCGCCCGGCCTGCTGCAGAAGTATCTCGACGCCGGCAAGACCATTGCCCAAAACGCCGTGCTGTTGCCGGATGGCTTCCGCTTTTCCCCTCAGAGGACCCGGCGCGACTGGACCGACGAGATACTGGCCGAGATCCGCCAGTTCTACGGCCGGTTCGTGGAGGTCCGGAAACTGGGAGTGGGTTCGGAGGTGGGAAACGTCAACGTCCACGGCAATATCCGCATCGGGCTGGCCGGAGTCCTGCCGCTGCAAGAATACTTTGCGGCCGCGCTGGCCGAGCGGGAGGCGCTACGGTCCGGCCGCAAGAGGGTGGCAGCCGTGGCCGGGCAGTACGGGCTGAATGCCAGGTACCTCGCCAGGCTGTGGACCAGTCTCAACGGAGTCACCCCCTCTCCCCTTCTGGATGACCTGCGTGCCCGCTGGCGAAGCGCCGGTCCCTCGGATGCCGGGGCCTTGGCCTCGGCGGTCGCCGCCTGGCAGCAGGCGCTTTGGATGTTTGGCCCGGTGGGCCTGATCGGAAGAACCGGAGGCCCCAAGCGCTGGATGGAGCCGGTCGACCCCCTGGTCTTCCAGCAGTTCCTGTGCGCCACCATTCCGCCCAGACCGCCTGACCGGCGAGACGGGGAAGTGTTGGTGTCGCTGGTGGTTACCGATGCCGGCGACGGGAACGACAATGACTTGGTGGTGTTGGAACAGCCGCGCCTGGTCCGGGTGGGCCGACCCGACGTTCTGCTGCGGGAGGTGCGCGGCCTCAGCCGCGGAATGAGCGGGACGGAAACCGGCCAAGCCTCTCCGGAAGATACCGAGTGGGGCCTGGACCCGGCCATGTTCGGCAGGCATCCCAACGGCAAAGCCATCGACGCGGACTCTCTCGTGGTGCGCGCGCCGGCGGTGATTCCCATTCGCCTGCCCGCCTCCCTGGCAGCCGGCCGCGACCTGATCGCCCGGGCCGTGCTGGACGAGGAAACCGGCCGCGAGGGCAGTGTGCAGGTGGAGCTGGTGCTGGGAGAGCCGGCGGAGACCTCCGGCCTGTTGACCAGTCGGACCAACGTCCTGTACTCGAGCGTGTCCCAGGTGTTCTCGGACCGCCGGGACCTCTCCTTCTCCCGGCCCATCCTGGTGGCCGAAGCCGGCGGCGCCCGGCGGCGAATCCAGGCGGCCCTGGACGACTACCGCAGCCTCTTCCCGGCGGCGCTCTGCTTCAACCAGATCGTGCCGGTCGACGAGATCCTCACCCTCCAGTTGTTCTATCGAGAGGACGATCACCTGGCCCGGCTGATGCTGGACAGCCGCCAGCGGGCTCGGCTCGACCGGCTCTGGGAAGAACTTCGCTTCGTCAGCCAGAGTCCCTTTCAGCGGGTGACGGCCCTGGACCTGCTTCTGGAAGCCATGGTCGGCAACGGACGAAAGGACCGTTCCCAGTACCTCGCCATGCTGCCGCTGCAAGAGCCCTTCAACCGGAAGGCGGCCGCCTTTCGCCACGAATTGGTCGATGTCGAGCCCCGGCAGCTGGCGGCCCTGGTCGACTTTGCCGACCGAGCCTACCGCCGTCCTCTGACCGACCGGGAAGTGGAGGAGCTCCACGGGTTGTACCGCAGCCTGCGCCAGCAGGAACTCTCCCACGAAGTGGCCTTCCGGTTGACCCTGGCCCGGGTCTTTGTCGCCTCCCCCTTTCTCTACCGGCTGGAGAAGGCGCCCCCCCAAGCCGCGGCTGAAGTCTCCGACTGGGAGCTCGCCAGCCGCCTGAGCTACTTCCTCTGGTCCTCCCAACCGGACAGGGAGTTGCGCGCCCTGGCCACCCAGGGCAGGCTGCGTTCTCCCGAAGTGCTCGTCTGGCAGGCCAGGCGCATGCTGGCCGATGGCCGGGTGCGGCGTCTGGCCACCGAGTTCGCCTGCCAGTGGCTGCACATCTACGACTTCGACCAGACCGAAGAAAAAAGCGAGAAGTACTTCCCCGAGTTTGCCGATATACGCGGGGACATGTACGAGGAGTCCATCCGCTTCTTTACCGATCTGTTTCAAGGCGACGCCTCCCTGTTGAGCCTGTTCAATGCTGATCACACCTTCGTCAACCAGCGACTGGCAGAGTTTTATGGCATTGAGGGCGTGTGGGGTGAGGACTGGCAGCGCATCCAGGTGGCGCAGGAGCATGGGCGGGGCGGCATCCTGGCGCTGGCCACGACTCTGAGCAAGCAGTCGGGAGCCTCCCGGACCAGTCCCATCCTGCGCGGCAACTGGATCAGCGAAGTCCTCCTGGGAGAGAAGCTGCCGCGGCCGCCCCAGGACGTGCCCGAGCTTCCGCCCGATGAAACCGCTACCGAGGGGTTGACCCTGCGCCAAGTGGTGGCCTTGCATACCAGCGAGCCGAGCTGCGCCTCCTGCCATCGAAGGATCGACCCCTTCGGCTTTGCGCTGGAAGGCTTCGACGCCATCGGACGCCGCCGCCAGCGGGACATGGCGGGCCGGCCCCTGGACACCAGGACCACGCTCCCCGACGGAAACGAGATCCAGGGACTGGCAGGGTTGCGGGACTACCTGTTGGAGCACCGGCGAGAGGAAGTTCTCCGGCAGTTCTGCCGGAAACTGCTGGGGTACGCCATCGGCCGGGAGCTGAAGCTCTCCGACCAGCCGCTGCTCACCGAGATGCTGCAGCGGCTGGCCCGAAACGACTACCGGTTCTCGGTGGCCGTAGAGACGATCGTGCGCAGCCGTCAGTTCCGGGAGATCCGGGGCCGGGATCTCCGGCTGGCCAGGGACCCCCGACCGCGCTCACCGGGACACGGGCTCCGGTGAGAAACACGGGCTTGAGGATCCTGGTGCGTTCGGAGGCCATTAGGGGTAAAATAGCCGGGCAATCCCTCTCTCTTTATCCATGAGGCCGATCATGACCAACCGACCATTTTCTCGACGAAAATTCCTGCGGGGGCTGGGCGTCACCATGGCGCTGCCCTGGATGGAGTCGCTGCCGGTTTGGGATGCTTTGGCCGCTCCGGGCCTGCGCCCGGCCAGTCAGGCCCCGGTCCGCCTGGGAGTGCTGTTTGCGGGCAACGGGTTTCACAGCAAGGAGTGGTGGGCCAAGGGAGAGGGGAAGCAGATGGAGTTCGGCCGGGTGCTGGAATCCCTGACCGATTTTCGCGAGCGAATGCTCTTCATCCGCGGGCTCTACAATGCCGAGGCGCTCAAGGGCAATATCCACAGCTCCCAGACCGGCAACCTGCTTTCCGGGGCGCCGCTGGCCGACGGCGGCGAGATTCGTTCCGGGACCAGCTTCGACCAGGTGGTGGCCCAAAGCTATGGGCGCTCCACCAAGGTGCCCAGCCTGGCGATCGGTTGCGAACGGTCCAATCCGGGGATCCACAAGAACTACTCCATGCTCTACAGCTCGCACATCTCCTGGAGCTCTCCCACGGCTCCCACCCCCCTGGAAGTCTACCCCGCCCTGGCTTTCGACCGGCTGTTCAAGGACAGCGTCCAGCGCGGAGACCGGAGTGTGCTGGACGCGGTGCTGGACGAAGCCCATCGCCTGCGGCGGGACATCAGCTCCAACGATCAGCACAAGCTGGACGAGTACCTGAACTCGGTGCGCGAGGTCGAGCAGCGCATTGAGCAGGCAGGCAACCGGGGCGAGGTGCAGGGCTGGCGCCCAACCCTCGACAAGCCCGACATCCCCCGTCCGCCGGACGGCATGCCGCAGGACATCCCGGAGCACACGCGGCTCATGAGCGACATTCTGGTGCTGGGCTTCCAGACCGACGCCACCCGGGTCTGCACCCTGAAGCTCAACAACGATCACAGCTACCTGTTGTTCCGCCACCTGGGCGTCACGGTCGGCCACCACCAACTTTCACACCAGGACGACGAAGACTGGCTGAGAGTGAATCAGTTTTTCGTGGAGCAGTTGGCCTACATCGCCCGCAAGCTGGACGCCATCCAGGAAGGCGAACGAACGGCCCTGGACAACTCCATGCTGATGATGTGCTCCAGCATGCTGACGGGCCGCCACAACGCCAAACAACTGCCCGTGGTTCTGGTCGGCGGCGCCGGGGGACGGTTGCAGGGCGGCCGGATCCTGGACTACCTCGACAAGCCCAACCGAAAGATGTGCAGCCTGTTCCTGTCCATGCTGGACAAGTACGGCATCCACCTCAAGGAGTTCGGCGACTCGCAAGAGCGGCTGCCGGAAGTGTAGCGGCTCGATCGCGGGCTCCCTGTCCTCATTTCTCAAAACGTCACGGCAAGCCCGGTTACCCGGCCTCTTGCCCCATGTCGGGGTAAAAGGCCGTCACCCTTTCAGCAAATTCAATCGCCTGCGACTGTGCGGGCATGATGGAGGTCTCTATGCGGATGACTCCCATTCGAAGAGTCATTACCCGGGGCTGTCTTGCGGCCGGACTGCTCTGGAGTGTCATGGGCGCGGCGCCGGCTGAAGGCGGAGACTTTTACGTCGGTGTCACGGGGTCGGGTGAGCGCCTGGATGTCTTGTACGACAAGACAGTGGACAACACCAGCCCCAGCAACATTTCACTCAACCGGGGCGAGGTTTTTCGAGCCGCTGATTCCGCCGTCAAGGCGGCTTACGGCTACGGTTTCCTGGCCGGCTACCGCGTGCCTCTCAGCCTCACCGGTATTTTTGTGGCCGCTGAGGGCGATCTGGCCTATCACGGCGGTGCGGTGACAGGGCGCTTCGAAGGGCTGGGGACTTCCGAGGGACGCAACCAACTGGGAGAGATCTGGCCCGAGGATTGGTCCTTCGACAAGGACAGAAGCTTCGGTTTCACCCTCCGATTGGGCGCCGGCATCCCGATCCTGGGGCCGGGGCTCGGCCCGAGCGTTTACGGGCTGGTCGGCCTGCGCCGCCTCAAGGCAGGGTTCAGCGCGGACTCTACCGGATGCTTGAATCCCGTGCCCTGTACCGAGGCCGGCGAGTTTACCTCGGGAACCGACAGATTCGACGAGAATTTCATCGGCTGGACCACCGGCGGCGGTCTGGAAAAAAAGCTGGGAAACATCGCCATACGGGGCGAAGTCCGGTACACCGATTATGGAAGCGCCGGAAGGATCATTCCGTTCGAGAACCTGGGGGTCACGGTTCCCTTGTCGCTGGAAGCCAGCGGTATCAGCATGCGGGTGGGCCTGCTCTGGTATTTCTGAATCTCGGCCGGTTGCGAGCGGCAATCGGGTCCCTTGTTTGGAACCCTTGAGGGACAATCCACGAAGGATACTGAGGTGATTCACGAAGGGCACCATTTCACACCAAGGTCACGAGTTGATGTTCCCGGCGTTTGCTCTCGGCCTCGGGCATGAGTCAATCCTTGATTGACATGGATGGACGGGATAAACAGGATGTTTGGTCGCCGACCGGCTTCTCCCCAAAGAGTCCTTCCTCCGGATAAGCCACCATAATCCGTTGTTTCACTCTCGAGTGATCCGCGCGGTCCGGGGGCAGGGGCGCGGCCGGCGGGCAAACGGGAGTTTCCCAAGGGGCGCCGGCCGGCTTTCTGAGAAATCACCCGCCGGGAGGGCATCCCCTGGGAGCGCGGGCGTCCCCATCTACGTCTTCGAGATGCCGACCGCCAATTCGGGCATCCCCTGGGAGCGCGGGCGTCCCGCCCGCATGCTGTCCCTTTGGCCGCCGCTGAGTTTCCCTGCGATGCTGCAGGCAGCCGCCCTGTCGTCGGGAACGGCAGCGCCCAGGCCGAAGGAGAGCCACGGCGCCGTTCGCGGTGGATGCAAGTGGGGGAGATGGTTGAGGCTGCGTCAGGCTTGGTGCGGGCGGGACGCCCGCGCTCCCAGAAAGTCTTCATCCCATGACAGGGTCACACCCAGGGCATCGAAGTGCGGAAGTCCTTTAGCGCCGCTTGTGGTTGACGGAGGTCCATCCGCTTTCTGGTCTCTTCGTGTCCATTGAAGGAGCCGAACGACATGGTGGCAGCGACATATATCTACCGGCCCGACTATGCGGTCCCGCCCGGCTGGGTCCTGGAGGAACACTTGAAGAGTCACAGCCTCTCTCCTGCCGAGCTTGCCCGCCGATGTGGCCGTTCCGCAAAACTGATTAGCGAAATCATTGCCGGCAAGGCTTCGGTTGAGCCCAAGACCGCGCTGCAATTTGAGAAAGTGCTTGGCCTCGATGCCAGCATTTGGCTGGCTTTGGAGGCCCGCTATCAGCTTCACCGGGCCCGAAAGGCCGGGGTGATAGAGACATAAAAGGCCTCTGTCTGGGTAAAGACCTTTCTTCTTGTTCCCCGCCCGCATTGGGAGCAGTTTAGGGTCTTCGATTCCTATAGCGAAAGTTACATTTGTCAATTCGCCGAGGAACAGGGTATAGCCCCGGGCATTGTTGTCGGGAGGCTCCAGCACGAAGGCCGTCTATCGTGGGGGACACCTCTTAACAAACTGAAGGTGCGACTGGAGTGGGTGACTACGTCATGAGTGGATCGACAGAATTCAGAACGGAGCCAAAGGGCACGCGACCATCTCCGCAATCCACAGACAAATTCGAACGACTGAAGGATTTGTTGCGGGCGATGTTCCAGCTCGACCGCGGCGATCTTGATTTCGGCGGGCACCTTCCTGATTGGTCTACGAGTTGAATCGCGCCGGAGAAGCGACGGCGTACTTGCCATTTCGGGCGCAGACGCGCAAGTGCCTTTTCCTCTGGCGCAATCTGAAGGGCACAGACAACGAAGCTTTAGGGGCATGGTTCACTTGCAACCGGGCGCAATGCCCCGACCCGCTCGATCTCCTCTATGTCAACGGAGACCACATTCTGAACGCCCTGCAGCAACCGAACGAAATCTGGAACGCCACGGCCATCGAGCCCATTCTCCGCGAGTTGATGTTCAAAGGAGAAGATTAGAAATGCCACGGGTGACAAAGGATCGGTATGTGACACAGATTGGTCAGTCGGACGTTCCGCATCTGAAACCAGAGGCTGCGCTTGATCGTCTCCGCCCCAAAACGGAGATGGAGCTGAAGACGAAAAAGCAACTCATCCAGTCTCCAGGGGGGGACCTTCATCCACACGTCGTGCTGCTGGGAGCAGGGGCAAGCCGAGCCGCGTTCCCGAACGGTGATAGGTCAGGTAAAAAAATTCCGCTGATGAACGACTTGGTGGGAATCCTCAGGCTCAGACCATTAATAAGACAAGCTGGAAAAGGATTAGGGAACGAGAGCGACTTCGAGGCAATTTATTCTAAGCTGGCCTCAAACCCACAACACGCAAACATAAAGAAGAAAATTGAACAGGAGGTAAGAAACTACTTTTCCTCCCTTCAACTCCCGGACGAAGCGACGATATACGACCGCCTTCTTCTCTCCCTTAGAAAAGAAGATGCAGTGTTCACGTTTAACTGGGATCCATTCTTGTTCGACGCGTACCAACGCAACCGCTCCATTGCGCCGCTGCCCGAAATATTTTTCCTCCACTGTAACGTTCGAATAGGTATGTGTCCCCGGCATGAGCGTTGGGGCGAGAAAAATGGGAACTGTCCGGTTTGCTCCGCGAGCTTCGAGGATGTGCCCCTTCTCTATCCCATAGAGAAAAAAGGATACTCGAACGACCCCTACATTAAGGCAAGCTGGGAAGCAACAAGAGCATTGTTCAAAGAGGCACTTTTGCTCACCATATTCGGCTACCGTGCACCGGAATCTGACAGAAATGCAGTAGATCTTTTGAAGTTGGCATGGACGAAAAGGAGTAAGAGAGAATTCGAACACGTCGAGGTCGTGGATATAGTTTCCGAGAATATCCTTTACGAACGCTGGTCTTCTTTCACGCCAACCCTCCACCTGCACCCAAGACAGAACTTCAGTGAATCCTGGATTGCAGGATGGCCGAGACGATCCCGTGAAGCGGTGTGGTTCTCAATGACCAAAGGATCGGCGTGCCAAAAATTTCCGCTGATGGCTACAAGAAACCTCTTTGAAATACATCAGCAGGTCCACGAAATCGCCAAATGGGAAAAGTGACGATGGCCCTGAAGTGAGATGAACTGGTGCTGCCTCTCCAAAACCGGCTGGCGCTACACAGATTCGCCTGTTGGAATTTCGGCTATGAGGGATATAAGGACTGAAGTGGCGACGGGACATGCCAGGAGGGTGGCCTTCAGGGGGAAAGCGGACAGGATTGTCAGTGGTCAAGGAGGTGCGATGCGGCTGCTTGACCGTGGACTACCTTGTCAGAGTGCGGTCCGGCCATAGCTCCATAATTCATATTCACTGATATCGATATCCCTGTTCCACGCTACGGCATAACCACCTTGCTCCACGTGAACAGACTTGAACAAGGCAGGGTTTCTCAAGGGAGCAAACAACTCCCTTTTTAGCAAGGGAGCCACGTCGTATTCCCGTTTTTGAGCGTTATCGAACTCGACCAGAAGAGTATGGTCGTCAATCGTTTCAACCGATTTTATTTTGGGATACGGCATGGCTATTGCAGGGGTGGTAGTTTGCGGAATTCCTGGGAAATCCACATTTCGTTCAATTCGTTTCTGTTCAAAGCCGCCCATTCAAGGACAAGTTGCTTGGCTCTTTTCGGCAGGTCGCCCTCTATCATCTCCAAAGTATTGATATTAAACAGTCCCACATATTCACCGTACACGGCATGGAAGTGTGGAGGTGGGTGATCTCCGAAGAATAGCTTTATGACGATTCCATAAAACCGGGTAATTTCAGGCATATCGTATCTCAGCAGGCTTCGCGTGACCGGCCACAAAAAGCCATGTGCCTCGCCGGGTTGTTCAGCCAACATAGCCGCCGAAAATCCGCGTGTCAATCTTCTGTAGTCCCAACCCCTAACCAACCATGAGCAACCAACAATTCATTAATCCGTCTCTTCGCGTCCCTTCGTGGTTCTTCGTGCCCCTTCGTGGATATCTTTTTTCCCTGCTTGTCGGTCTGAGGCGAAGCCTCTGTAGAATTGAAATAGACAGCTATGCCTCACTTGAGTGAAGCACATCATGGATAAGTCGGTCGTGAGCGTGGAGGGGCTGACGTTCAGCTATGGGAGCCGGCAGGTCCTGCACGGCATTTCCTTTACCCTGGGGAGGGGCGAGGTGGTGGGACTGCTGGGTCCCAACGGCGCCGGCAAGAGCACCACCATCAAGGTCCTGACGGGCATCCTCCCCCCGGGCGGAGGATCGGTTCGGGTCGCCGGCTTTTCCATGCCGACCGAGGCCGTCGAAGCCAAGAAGCGCATCGGGTACGTACCGGAGTCTGCCGCGCTCTTCGAAAGCCTGACGGGACAGGAGTTCCTGGAGCTCATGGGCCGCCTTCAGGGAGTCCCCGAACCGACCCTTCAGGCCCGAATCGACCTGTTCCTCAAGCATTTCGACCTGGCCGAGGAGCGGCGGCGGCGGCTGGACGGGTACTCGAAGGGCATGCGCCAGAAAGTGCTGCTGAGCGCGGCCCTGCTGCACAGTCCCGAGTTGGTGATGCTGGACGAGCCTCTCTCGGGGCTGGACGTCAACACCGGACTCATGGTCCGGGACCTGGTGGCTGCCCTGGCGGCGGAGGGCAAGACCATTCTCTACAGCTCCCATGTCCTGGACGTGGTGGAGCGCGTCTGCGACCGCGCCCTGATTATCCACCAGGGACACCTCATCGCGGACGGGTCGCTGGAGTCGTTGAAGGCTTCCACCGAGAGGGACAGTCTGGAAGACGTCTTCCGGCAACTGACTGATGCGGAGGAAACGGTGAGTGGCGTCTCGGAAATCATCCAGGGTCTCCGGTCATGAAGGTCCTTGATTCGATCGCGAGGCGCTGCTTTCGCGGCAGGGCCTTTACCCGGCTGCTGGAAGGCTGCGGCATCGAGCCGCGCCGATACTGGCTCCTGGTCGATCTGTTCCAAACCCTTGGCAATCGGGGAGAAGTGGCCCGGATGGGCAACCAGGACTATTCCATGCGATTCCTGGTGATCCTCTGGTTCTTCATGGCCAGCCTCATCAGCCTCGTCATGGCGGTCGCCGGCGCCTCTCCCGGGTATTACCTGCTGGTTTTTCTCGGCCTCACCGTTTTCCAGCTCAGCATCCTCCTGATCCCCGAGGCGGCCGAAAACCTGGTCAACCCGGTCGAGGGGCTCATTCTGGCCCATCAACCGGTGAACGGAGCCACCTGGTCGGGCGCCAAACTGAGCCATCTGATCAAGGCGGTGGTCTACGTGGTGGCGGGAATCAACGGCGTGCCGGCGCTGGTCGGTCTCTCTCTTCCTCACGGCGACAGGTTCCATGGGATGGTCTATCCCCTGGCGCACCTTCTGATCGCCCTGGGAGTGGGGATGGTGGCCGCCCTGCTCTGCTGCAGCCTGTTCGGCTGGTTGATTCGCTTCATTCCGGTCCGGCGTCTCAAGGCGGCTGCCGGCATGGCGCAGGTGGTCCCCATGCTCTTCCTGTTCGGATTCCAGGTTCTGACTCGTTCGTGGAGGGACCTTGTGGATCGGGCGGGATCGGTCGAGCTGCCCCAGGGATGGCTGGCCGCAGCCGATGCCCTGCCGGGCAGATTCCCGGCGTTGCTGGGGGTGGCGGGCGGCGCCGTCGGGTTGGTCGTCATCTTCCAGGGTCTGCGGGCCCTCTCGGCGGACCACCTGATCCGCGTCTCCGGCTTGATGCACTCCGGTAGCAGGATTCGTCGGCTGAAGCGGCGAGGGTCGCAGGTGGGTCCCTGGGTTGCCCGGTTCGCCGGCGGTCAGGCCAGCCGCGCGGGCTTTGAATACCTGCGTTGCATGATGCTCCGGGACTGGCAGTTCCTGCGAAACGCGGCCCCCATCATTCCGATGGTGATCCTTCCGTTCGGTTTCCTGCTTGCCGCCGGCGGGTTGTCCTCGCCCTTCGGGCCGGGCTTTGCTCCCATCCACCTTCTGCCCCACCTGCTCGGACTGGCGACTATCCTGACCTGCAAATTTCTGGCTTATGGCAACGACTTCAAGGGCATCGCCTGGTTTTTCATTGCTCCCGATTCCTCCTTCCGCCCCTTTGCGGGAGGAATCCATGCGGCGCTCTGGCTCCTGCTGGCGGCCGTTCCCAACCTCCTCTCGCTGCCGGTGCTGACCTGGTTCTGGGCGGTGCAGGAGGCCGTCCTCTTCATCGTCTTCAGCACGGCGGTGGCTTCTCTCTACCTGGGGGTGGGACTGAGACTGATCGACGGTGTGCCGTTCGGAAAACAGGCGCCGCCAACCCGTAGCGCGGTGGGCTTGGGACTGATGCTGGTCTTCTTCATGGCCGCGGGGATTGCGGTCGGGATCCAGCACCTTCTGTTCCGTTCATGGGCGGCGGTTGCCCTGGTGACGCTGGTGGGGGGGGTAGGCGCCCGTTTCCTGACCCGGGCGGTGCTGGACGACTACGCGGCACGCATCCGCCTGCAGCTCAAGCTGGCCGCCTCGGGGTCGCTGCCGCTTTACAAGGAAGTGGAGTAGGGAAAGGGACGATTTCCCATCTTGGGTCTGACGAAGGGCCACGAAGGGGTTGGAGAAAGCTCAAGAGGGATCGGCCAAAGGTCGGGAGGGAAGAAGAGATTTCCACCAAGGACGCTAAAGGATCGGTACAAACCGGGAACATCCTTTACACAATCAACCCGGAACGGGGCCGTCCCCGGTTGATTGAAGTGGGGGAGATAGGCGTCGCTGTGCCAGGCCTTGTGCGGGCGGGACGCCCGCGCTCCCAGGGGGTCTTTCTTCACGAGCCGCATTGCCTCCACCGCGAGAAGGATCCGAGAAATCGGTGCAGTGCACCAAGTCGCCAATGAAGAATAGACCGACGGGAAACTGGCACGAGGCATAGACCTTGAGATTGACGCAGTCCGAGCATGGCCAAACGCGACGCTGATGGCCGTAACGACCATCAAATCGACCGACTCGATGGAGGTCGAATCCGTGCGCGCTAGAGGAGTTGGCATGCCACTGGATGGCGTCGAAGTGCGACGTGTTACGGCGGCCCCTGTTTGTGTTCGGAAGGTCATCCCCTGGGAGCGCGGGCGTCTCGCCCGCACCTTATTCCTGCAAACAACCTGCCATCCACGGCCGCTCCCCTGCAAAGCGCACCCAGTCCACCTTTACAGGGATTTCTTCCATCGTGCCAGGCCTTGTGCGGGCGGGACGCCCGCGCTCCCAGGAAGATCTATCCATGGGTTTACGCCTACGGCCAAGTGCTGCGGCCGCTTGGCGGCTCCACTCGAACCCCGGGTGGATGCCCGGGGATAATCTATTGGAAAATCCCATCCCCCGGCAGGCAAGAGCACCCTCAACCGGCTCGAACACGCCCCCACCCAGGGCCCCGACCGCTACCATAAGATCGACCACGGCCCCGAGACCCTGCAAGCCCTCTTGGTCGAACTGTTCACCCAAGCCCACTCGGAACCCCCCGATGAGATCATTCTCAACCTCGACGCCACCGACGATCCCCTCCACGGGGAGCAAGAGGACCGCTTCTTCCATAGCTACTACGGGGGCTACTGCTATCTACCCCTTTACATCTTCTCGGGCCGCCATCTGCTCTGCGCCCTGCTGCGACCCGCCAACATCGATGCCTCCGCCGGCGCCCTCAACCAAGTCCAGAGCATCGTCTCCCACCTGCGCACCCGCTGGCCCCAGGTCAAGATCCTGCTGCGGGCCGACTCCGGCTTTGCCCGAGAGGAGCTGATGGCCCCTTTCACCCCGCTTCTACAAACTCTGGTGAGAAATGCGGGTTGGCGATGTTCGCGTGGACGATGACACCGTCATCACCCTGCGGCATCATGGAAATCCAGCGGGGCCACGGCTGGAGGACAGCGCTCGTCCAATTCGTAGCGGATGTTTTCGTTTGAGCGGGCTGGTGACAAAGGAAATCGCCGATTTGGGCTTTGGAAGCGTATCGCGACTCCCGCGGCCGGGCATCCACTCAAAAGATCGTCGGGCTCAAGTCAGGCGTGCTTCCCGAAAGGCGCGGCTGACCTGTTCCCGGGAGAGTCCGGGGCACTCCAGATAGCGCCTGCCCTCCACCGGAAGGACCACCCGGCCTCCCGTGGACCGGAACGCCAGCGACCGTGTCCCCGGGTCCTGCCACAATCGCAGCCCTTCGCCGGACAATGCCAACTCCGCCCGGCCGCTGCCCGCCGTGTGCCAGTAGACGACCCAGGAGGCTCCCCGGTGCTCGAGGAAGAAAGCGCGCAGCCGGTCGTCGCCGCTGCCGGCCTGCTCGATCTGCCAGCAAGGCGCCAGCTCGAATTCTCCAGACGGCGTCAGCAGCAGGGTGTGCTCCTGGTCGAGGTTCCTGAGGGCTTCCCGGTGGGCCGGCGTCAACCAGCGGCTCACCCTCACCTCCTCCCACCTCCGCAGCACCTCCAGGTTGTCCGGGGTGCGGGGGTGTCTTGCAAAGAGTTCCAGGCGGCCCCGGAAGGAAATGGGGCAGTCCCAGGCGGCGGCCCGGCTGGTGACGAATTCCAACATGTCCGGCTGGGTTCCAATGGTCTCTTCTCCAGGCTTCCAATAATCGATCCATCCGTAGTTGAGGCCGGTAAAGTCCCTGGCAATCCGGGGTGCTTCTTCGCCCGGATGGGCCCGGGTGGCATCCTTCATGACCTCCGGGCGAAAAATGTCGAAAGCATTGCCCCGGGTGAGGATGTGCCAGCTAAAGTGGGACTTGCAGGCGCCTTCTGAAAACAGAGGGCTGGGTTTCATCTGCATCCAGGTGAGCCACTGGGCGCGCGATACGTTGAACCAGTAGGGCGGAGGGACGTCCTCGGCGCCGTCGAAGTAGGCGAACTCGAAGCCGGCTTCGGCATAGAGACGGCCCAAGCGTTGTGCCACCTCCTCCTGTATGCTGGTCTTCTGATCGTAGACGCCGATGACGCCGGCGACTTCTCCCAGGAGGCCGAATTTGCGGCCGGACCGGTGCCCCCGGGTCCGGGTTCCCAATGCTCCCCTGCGGCATCCCAGAAAGCGGTAGGGGCGCTCGGAAGTGTAGGAGGCGTACTCCACCAGCTCGTCGTCCAGTTTCAGCACCTTCACCGCCGAGTCGAGATCACACCCCTTGGGGTTTTCCTCAACCTCGATCTCCGTCTGAGCGGCATCGATCTTCCGAGCCAGGGTGAAGGTGCGCCTCAGATTCAAGCGAGGATCGGGCCGGGGAGTGACGTAAGGGTCCTTCCCGAAGGCTTTGTTGTAATGGTGGTGCAGTCCCGGGATCAGGCCGGCATCCTTGATCTTACGGACAATTTCCTTCAGATCTCGCAAGCCCCCGGGGTAGCGGTCCTTTCGAAAGCGGTAGTGGCCAGGGTCCGGGGCAAAGGCGGTGTAGTAGATCATGAAGGTCCGGAATCCCCCGCGTTTGGCGTGCTCCAGGTGGACATCGATATTTCCGGGCGTGACGTCACTGACCCAGTAGTAGGAATAGGGGTACTCCTTGCGCCGCCGACTTTCCACTCCGTTGGGCAGATTGAAGTCCCCCTCCACCTGAGCGATCCGGTCCAGGAAATGCTCTCGGTCGGTCACGATGAGGGCCGCTCCGACTCCCTCCAGCTTGACCTCGCGCACGGCCGCGGCCTGCATCAGGTGGTAACCGTCCCGTTCCAGTGCGTCGATGCGCGGGTAGGGGTCGGTTCCCAGCAGGCAGACGGCTAGCGAGTCGTCCCACTGGACATTCAGCCACTCCCCGAAATGCTTCCGGTCGCGAACCGTGAGCTGGAGCAGGCACACCTCGTCGAGCGGGGTCGGGCGTTTCTGGCGGAACCCCGGCTTTCCGGCCGACTCGATCTTCTCCACGGCAAAGCTGAAGTAGTCGTCGGTGACCCTGGTCTTGAGGGTCACTTCATGGTCGACCAGCTCGAATTCCAGCAGCAACCGATCTCCCTTCCGGCGTACCGAACGGACCGGGAAGGTCCTGGATTTGGCGGGATATCTGAGCTGCAGCTCGTTCTCGTAGGGGCGGTACTGGGTCACCGAAAAAACGGGGGTTGCGGTCCCCGGAGCCAGACATTCCTGACCGGTCCCCTTGTGCCAGAGGCTTCGGGCAATGCCGTCGGGACCGATGATCAATCTGGCTTGCCGGTTCTCCAGGACAATGTCCTGCGGTCCCGGAGTCACAGGCTTCCCGGCGGTCGAAACCGGCCTTCCAGCCTTCTCCAGCCCGCAACCGGGGGTCAGCAGCCCGGCGGCCCCCGCCAGCGTTCCGGACTTCAGGAAATCCCGCCGGCTCTGACCGCCTGGCTTCCGGCCTTGGCCGGGGTTTCGTTTGCCTTCCTTCTCCATCGTCAACACTCCTGATCACCTGCCCGCCCGGCTCCAATTCGGCGGTCCAGCAAAGAAATTTCCGGCAGTTGAGTTTGGCAGCAGCCGCCAGAGGGAATCATCTACTGAGTGAGCGAAGCGCTTTCAAACGAACGGGTCGACGACTTCCAGCCCGCAGGCCTCGAAATGGCGCCGATTTCGGGTCGCAAGTTGAAACCCATGAGCAAGTGCGGTTGCTGCAATGAGACTGTCCTTGATCGGCATCGAGCTTCCGGCCGTGCGAAGACGCGCCAGGAGTTCCGCCCAGCGCAACCCCGTCTCGGCATCCCACGGCACGCAGTGAATGCGGTGGACGACCTCGTCGAACCAGCTTACGAGACGTCGACGCCGGCGCCCGTGCGGAAGAAGAAAAATACCGAAACGAATCTCTCCCAGAATCACTGGATCGATAACCAGGTGACGCTCGTTGTGTCTCAGCCAGGTAATCACTTTCGGATCCGGACTGGGCTTGGTAGCCTCGCACAGCAGGTTGGCATCGACCAGACAGGTCATGGTGAGAGATCGAGTGAATCCGTGGACTCCGATTCGATAGACACGAACCAGCCTTTCACGGGACAAGCCAGGAGTGTATCCACCAGTCCCTGGTTCTTCGGCGGTTCGGCGAGCACCAGACGATATTCACCTCTATCCACCCGTTCAATATCAAACGCTTGCCCGGGTTGGATGTTGTCGTGCTTGCGCAATTCGACCGGTATGACGATCTGGCCTTTTGTGGAGATGATGGTTTTCATGTCAAGTAAGGTAACATCTTACCAGGGAAATTGTCGATCCTGAGAGATTCATGTGTTTTTCCGAAATCGGGCCGATAGGGTGTTCAATGGGACATCCCCTCTATCGTATACCCGGCAAGCCCGCGGGAAACACGAGCCGGAGGGGGGATCATTCAGGAAGCAGCCTGCCCGAGATGCAGAATTGCCGTTGGAAGGAGTATGATGGTTTTCCTGACATGAAACCGGAGGTTCGACGGGAGGTTCGACGATGGAAGCATGCAAGGTCTTTGACCCGGACCACAGGGGGGAAGCCTGTGAATTTCTGAAGCAGCAGGGGTACGTGATATTCGACCGGGTCTTCCGGGGAAAAGAACTGCAGCAGATCACTTCAGACTGTGATCGGCTGATGGCCGAAGAGCGCGAAGTCCCCTTCGATCCGGGGGACGGACCGAAATCCCCCGGCGACGCTGAGATAGAGGCCTATCTGGCCAGGACCTACAAGGTGAATGCGGAGGAGCTGAGTCGGGTCATGAAGAGGATCCGCCACACCCGGGCCGGCAATCATGCCACCCCTTGGCCGGTGCCCGCCGAGAAAGTGAACCACAATTTCCTCCACATCCCCCTGCTCCTGGACGAAGGACGCTTGCAGCGTTGCTTCAACCTTCCGGCCAAGCTGAGCGGCTGCGACCGTCTGTTCGACCATCCCATTCTTCGGCACCTCATGGGTGAATTACTGGGGGAGGATTGCGTGCTGTCCGACATGGCCGCCACCCGGATCGGCCCCCAGTCGGAGCCTTCCTACTGGCATGTCGATTCGCCGTTCACCATGGTCCCCGAGCCACTCCCCGCCATCCCCATGGCTATCGCCATCGGCTGGATGCTGGACGACTTCACAGTTGAGAACGGCGCTACCCGAGTGGTGCCCGGGACCCACCTCAGCGGCAGGAAGCCGCCCTGGACCTACGATTCGGTCGAGGGCGAGTTGGCCCTGACGGCCCCTGCCGGCAGCCTGGCGGTGTGGTTTTCCCAGACCTGGCACCGAGCCGGCACCAACCTGACGGACGGGCCCCGCCGGGCCGTGCTGGGTAACTTCATTTGCGCCTGGATCAAGCCCTTCACCGATTTCACCCGAAGCATTCCCGCCGAGGTGGTGGATCGCTATTCGCCCCGCGCCCGCTACCTGATGGGCTGGTCGGCCTTTGGTCCGGCCCGCGGCTGACCAACCGGGGCTTCTGAATGACGCCATGAACCCATTGCTTTCAGTCCTGATGCTCATGACACTCAGCTTTCTCCTGGCGGGCAGCCGCTCACCTGCCGGCCCGGCAATTCCCCGGACGGCGGGGGATGATTCCTCTCGCTTCCGCTACCTCCTGCTCGACAGCCGCATCCTCGAAGAGAAACACAACGTCCGCTTGGCAGTGGGGACCGTCAGGAAACATGCCGCCAATCCGCTCTTTGGCGAAGACAAGCCCTGGGAGCAGCGTTTCGACAACCTGTACGCGAACGTCATTTACGATGACGAGCAGCAACTCTACCGATGCTGGTACAACCCCTTCATCGCGGACCCCCTGGTCAGCAAAACGCCGCGCGAGCAGAGGCACTTGGTACCCTACCGCCCCTACGACCGCGAATTCGGCATCTGCTATGCCTTCAGCAAGGACGGTTTGAAATGGACCAAACCCAAGTTGAACCTGGTGGAATTCGAGGGCAGCAAGGCCAACAACCTGTTGCTGCGGGGGGTGCACGGCGCCGGCATCCTCAAGGATTTGCGAGACCCCCAGCGCCTTTACAAGATGTTTTACGGGGGCAACTGGATTGGGAAATGGAAACCGGGAGTGGCGGTTCGATTTTCGGATGATGGGTTGCTGTGGAGCGAACCTGTGGCCTGCCCCGAGGTTCAGGCCAACGGCGACACCCACAACAACGCCTGGTGGGCCCCGGAACTGAACCGTTATGTGGCGATGACCCGGCTCTATGAAGGTCAGAGGATCGTGGGTCGGACCGAGAGTCCCGACTTTCTCAAATGGACCAAGGCGGTGGAAGTCCTGCGGGGTGATCCGGAAAATCAGACCTATGCCATGGAGGTCTTTCGCTACGGTCGAGTCTACCTGGGTTTGGTCATGATCATCCGGCGCAACGAAGATCGGGTGCATTGCGAACTGACCTGGAGTCCCGATTCGATTCACTGGGAACGGATTGACCCGGGCACTCCCTTCATTCCCAATTCGCCGGTCAAAGGGAGCTACGACTGGGGCTGCGTGTATGCCGCCAATGCTCCCATTGTCATCGGGGAGGAGATCCGCATCTACTACGGCGGCTCCAACGGAGCCCACCGCAATTGGCGTGACGGGGCATTTTGCCTGGCGACGCTGCGTCAGGATGGGTGGGCCGGCTATGAGCCCGTCGATCCCGGCAAGCAGGCAACCCTGGTGACCCAACCGGTGAGGTGGCGCGGTGGCTTGCGCCTGACTGCGGACTCGGAGTCCGGCCGGGTGAAGGTGGCCGTCATCGGTGACCAAGGGAAGGTTTTGGCCACGAGCCGGCCCGTTGAGGGCCGCGTGACCGACGGCGAGGTGCACTTCGACGGACCGAATGGCCTGGAAGACCTGGCCGGGCGACCGGTTCGTTTGAGGTTTGTGCTGCAGAGGTCCAAGCTCTATTCCTTCGTGCTGACGCGGTAGACCCCTTTTCCGTTGCTATCCATATCGACCCTTCGATTCTTGTCTTACATCGATCAACAGGATGGACAGGATGAAGAACCAGGCGATCCTGTTTATCCTGTCTATCCATGTTTCTATCAGTATTGCCGCCACCGGCTGCAGCGGTCCTCTCCAGTCGATCCAGTCCTGCCATGCCCAGGCACGCCCCTTTGAACGCACTGATTCGGGAAATCCCTTGCCTGCGGCATCAGTCAACTTAATTTGAAAACGCAACATTAGCCCGCATTTCTCACCACAGGTTGCACTCTTGAGAAGAGTGCAGGGAGTGAGGGTCGTGTTTAGCGTCATTCTGGAGAGGCAGTGTGTTCCGGGACGATGCCACAAAATCGCCGCCTACGCGGCTGCGGCCTGCACAGAATCCACATGACCCCGGGCTCACACCCGGGGCTAAGTGCTGCCGCGGCTACGCCGCTCTATAAGGAAGCCTTGTAGGCAGCGTTTCGCCGGGTCACCCACTCCAACCGCGGCTTCGCCGCTCTCCCCAAAATCACAACACTGCCGGGGGACAGGATTATTAAATGATTGTTCCCCGGGCGCCAGCCCGGGGGTTCCAAAAAGCCGCGAACGCGGCGTCCGCACTTAGCCGTGGGCGTGAGCCCATGGAAAGCTCGGCGTTGGAGTTGAGCCGCGTAGGCGGCGGCAGCAATCATCCCGGGTGCTCGGTCTCAGACAAGCCAGGGTGCGCCCAGCGCAGTGTGTACCCTCAAGGCTCTCCCGAAAAGCGCTTCAAGATGCTAAAAAAATACTTTCCCAGGCGATACCCAGAGACCTGGTGAGAAATGCGGGCTTGGTCAGGAAGGAGTGATCCACGAAGGGCCACTAAGACACATTAAGAAGGATTGAGCTGCGTCGCCGACAAGCGGCGGCCGAAGCAACTCATTTTTCTTTTAGTTTTTCTTCGTGTCCCTTCGTGGTCCTTCGTGCCCCTTGGTGGATATTTTTTTGTCCTTCGCGGATTGAAAGCCGACGTTTCCTACCCTTGGTGAGAAATGCGGGCCAATCTAGCCCACGGGTTAAAGCAGGATTTCGTCGATGACGCGCCCGCCAATGTCGGTGAGCCGTTTGAAGCGCCCCGCATGGAGGAAGGTCAATTGGTGCTGGTCCAGACCCATCAGGCGAAGCAGGGTGGCGTGCACGTCACGCACCGGGAGAGATTCTCCGGCGCTGCGGAGCGCGAATTCATCGGTCTGTCCGAAGGTGGCTCCGGGGCGCACGTCTCCGCCCGCCATCCACATGACCAGTCCGAAGCGATTGTGGTCCCGGCCGGGTTTGTCCGATACCACGTTGGAATCGAAAGGCGTCCTTCCCATCTCCGACGCCCAGACCACCAGGGTCTCTTCCAGCATTCCCCGGGATTTCAGGTCCTTTAGCAGGCCGGCGATGGGCTGATCGACTTCATGACACAAGACCGGCAGGCGGCCGGCCAAATCCCCGTGCTGATCCCAGGGTTTGCCCTTGCCGTGAAGAAGCTTGACGAAGCGAACCCCCCGCTCCACCATGCGGCGGGCCATCAGGCACTGGCGGCCGAAGGTTTCCGCAACCGGGTCATCGAGCCCGTAGAGCTTCCTGGTGGCTTCCGACTCCCCGGAGAGATCGATCAACTCCGGCGCCGCGGTCTGCATTTGAAAGGCCATCTCATAGGCGGCGATTCGCGCTTCCAGCTCTCCGGTGTGGGACCGCTGCCGGGCGTGCCGCTGGTTCAGCCACTTCAGCAGGTCGAGTTCGCTACGCTGGCTTTCCGGGGAGGTCCCGGCTCGCGGGTGCAGATCGACGATGGGATTGGAGCCCGGACGGAAGAGAGTGCCTTGGTGGGTGGCGGGCAGGAAACCCTGGCTCCACTGGGCAGCGCCGCCCACCGCAGGAGCCCCCTGTCCCAGCACGATAAAGCCGGGTAAATTCTGATTCTCGCTTCCCAGACCATAGGTCATCCATGCCCCGATGGCCGCTCCGCCGGGAAGGATCTGACCCGTCAGGGAATGATAGACAGCCGGAGCGTGATTGCTGCTGTCGACCGTGACTCCGTGGAGAAAGGCCATGTCGTCGACACAGGTCGACAGGTGCGGCAGCAGTTCCGACATCCACCGGCCGGACTGGCCGTGTCTGGCAAAGCTGAAAGGGGAAGGAATGATGCGATTGTGGGCGGTTCCAAGGCTGGCCACGTCCAGGTCGGTCCCGCGGACGGAGGGCATCTGCCGGCCTGCATACTTGTCGAGGGCCGGCCGGTACTCGAAGGTGTCCATCTGGCTCACTCCACCTTCCATGAAGAGAAAGATGCAGTGTTTGGCCTTGGCCGGCAAGTGAGCCGGCTTGGGCAACAGCGGATTCTCGGCCGAACCGGCCGAGGCGCCCAGATTGGTTGCCAGCAGATCCATCAGGGCCAGGCTGCCGAGGCCCAGATAAGCGTTCTTCAGAAACTCCCTGCGGGAGGGTAGAGGGTTCATGGTGGAATCCCCGTGAGGGCACCTTCGGATCGGGCCAGATGGAAGCTATCTTACGCTAGTCTATGAACAATAACTCGTTGGAATTGAGGATGACCCGGCAAATGGCTTCCAGAGACCCTGGAAACTCCACAAAGTGCTGCTGCTCGGCCTGGTCGGGCGGCCGATTCAACACGATCTCGAATAATCGGGCCACCCGATCCTTCCGCCGGCCACCGGCTTCTCTTTCCACCCGGGCCGCCAGATGGGTTGCTTCCTCGTTCACCAGCCGGCCGTTCATCATCGTAAGGGCTTGCAGGGGAGTGGTCGTGACGCTGCGGCGTTCACAGGATTCGTTGAAGACCGGAGCATCGAACGAAGCCATCATGGGCAATGGGAGCGACCGCCGCTGAAAGATGTAGACCGACCGTCGCCGGGCGTCGCGTTCACTTTCGCTGGACTCCCACATCGAACCCCCGGTCCGGGCGGGACGGCTCAGATCCTTCATGTCTTCAGGCAGAGGCGGAAAGACGCTGGGCCCTCTTCGTTCCGGATTCAACCGGCCGCTGGCAGACAAAATGCTGTCTCGGATGGCCTCCGCCTCGAGCCGGCGGCGGTTGAATCGCCACAACAGGCGATTCTCCGGGTCCAGGGAGGAATCCCTTACCCTGGGATTGTCCGCCGACTGGCGGTAGGTGCTGCTGGTCACCATGAGCCGATGCATGGCTTTCACGCTCCAGCCTTCTTCGGCGAACCGCACCGCCAGCCAATCCAGCAGTTCGGGATGGGTGGGACGGTCGCCGTTCTTGCCAAAGTCGCTGGCAGTTCCCACAATGCCGCGTCCGAAGTGCTGCTGCCAGATGCGGTTGACCATCACCCGGGCGGTGAGCGGATTCTCCGGGCTGGCGATCCATTTGGCCAGCGTCATCCTCCGGCCTCGGGTCGGATACTGGCGGTAGCGGTCCTTTTCCAGCATCGCCGCGGCAACATTTCCGCTGATGGCGCTGGGGAATCCGGGGTCGACCGCCTCTCCGGGTTGCCGGTAGTCCCCGCCCTTCAGCACGCGGGTGGCAGGGATTCCGGGACCCAGCGGAGGACCGATCGCGTTGGTCACCGTCAGGGCCAGCGGCCTCCAGCGCAACAGCCGGCGCCGCAGAACCTCCATGATGTCCGAAAGTTCAAGGTGCCGCTGCTTCTCCTCTCGGGAGACGTACTTCGAAGGCTCATTCACCCGGCGGGCTTCAGCGCGGACATCCGCCAGCGTCAGCGCCCGAAAACGCCCCAGCGGATCGGCGACCCGGTCGGCATAGGCCGCGGTGAGATTCTGGAGCAGCCGTCCTTCGTAGCGGGCCAGGGCCTGGTGGTCGGCCTGCTCCTGCGTGCGTCCGGCTGTTTCCTTCAAGCGATCGTATTCCGCTTTTTCCTCGGCGGAAAAGACCTTCTGCTCCTTCCGCGCGAATTCGAGCTCCAGGTCCCTGGTGGTGAGGTTTTCGGAGATCCCCTCCGAGATCTTTTTTGAAATCAGCTTGTCGAGAAGCGCCTGTTCGAACGCCTCCAACTCCTGCTTCTCCGGTCCGTTTTCGAGGCGCTCCCGGTACTGCTTGATTTTGGATTCGGCCAAGGTCCTGAACCGCGGGTCCTGGTAGGGAACGATGAACTCTTCAGGCGGAACGCCGGAGGTGTTGCGGGGCAGGGGCACCCGGATGGCGTTGAAGAAAGCCTGGAAGCGATAGTAGTCCCTGGCGGGAATCGGGTCGTATTTGTGGTCGTGGCAGCGAGCGCAGCCGAGAGTCAACCCCAGGAAGATGGAGCCCGTCGCCGTGGTCACTTCATCCAGGTAATCCTGTCTTAGCTGTTCGGAGGCCAGGTTGCCCAGATCCCAGGGCGCCAGCCGCAGGAACCCCGCGGGAATGTGTCCCTGAATTTGCGGTTTGTACCAGGCCTTGCGGCTGTGCTCGTCGCCGCCCGCCAGTTGAAGCATGACAAACCGATCGTAAGGCAGATCGGAATTGAAGGCCTCGATCACCCAGTCCCGATAACGCCAAGCATTCCCTATGAGAATATCTCCTTCCATGCCGTCGGACTCTCCGTAACGGACCAGGTCCAGCCAGTGGCGGCCCCAGCGCTCGCCGTATCTGGCATCGGCCAACAGGGTTTCCACCAATTTTTCGAAAGCGTTCGGTGCAGGATCACCGAGAAAACGATGCATTTCCTCGGGCGTGGGCGGCATTCCGATCAGGTCCAGATAGACCCGGCGCGCCAGCGTCCGCCTGGAGGCAGGAGGGGCCGGAGACAAGCCTTTTTTCTCCTCCAGCCTGCGCAAGATGAAACGGTCGATGGGATTGCTCACCCAGTCGGAGTTCTCGACGTCAGGAGGAACGGTTGTGACCGGTCCGCGGAAAGGCCAAAGCCAAGCCTCAGCCTGTACTCCTCCCGTCGGTTGCAGGCTGCGAATCCAGTTCTCAATCCGTGCAATCTCGCTCTCGGTCAGAACTCCGCCGAGAGGCATCCGGGGATTGATCTGTCCCTTGAGGAGACGGATGAGCGGACTTCCCTCCGCATTGCCCTGCAGCACCGCCTTGCCGTGCTTGTTTCCACCTGAAATCACCGAATGCAGGCTCGACACCGAAAAACCGCTGGTTTGTTCTCCCTCCGAGTGACAGGCTTGACATCGAGCCAGCAACAGGGGTCTGACCTCATTTTCAAAGATGGAATCAGCGGGTTCAGCCATGGCGAGGCAGGGAGCCAGGATGGCCTGTAAGAGCAAGCCGGTCAAGCGGTGGGTACGAGCAGCCATTGACAACTCCATACGTTTGCGACCATTGAGAGTATATCCGAGAAAAAACCTTACAAGTCTACCAGCAGTGCGTCAAGCGGAAGACTCCTGGGGCGATTCTTTGGTTTGGTGGGCTGCAGCCGGTGGCGGCAATCATGATAGAAACAGCGAAGAGCGTAGCGGTCACTACGTTCGAGCGAGCATGCTCGCGCTGAGGGGAAAAGGACAAGCCAGGGCGCGCCCAACGCAGTCTGTGCCGACGAGCCCTTTAGATGGAGCCAATCAAGGTACTTAAGATAAATTGCCTATCATCATGCCACCAGTGACCTGGTGAGAAATGCGAGCTAGGATAGCCTAGCCGCGCAGGCCGAAGCTTCTAATGGATGACAACAAGACCAAGACCCGCAGACGCATCGACCCGCTGAAGGCCGCGCTCGCAGCCTTGATTCTCAGCATGCTGCAAGCCGCCTCCAATTCGGCGGTTCCGGCCCCGAACTTCCAGCTCCGCTCGCCCAACGGGCAGGTCACCGTGGAGGTGGATCTGAAAGAACTGCGAACCCCCTATCCCAGGGGAATCCGTCCCTACTATCGCATTCGCTTCAATCGGGAAACGGTGGTCAGGGACTCCTGGCTGGCGCTGCATCTCAAGGGTGGGCCGCCGCTTGCGCGGGATTTTGTCCTTCTTGGCTGGGAAGCCTCGGCCGGAGAAACGCTCTACCGCCTTCCCTACGGAACCCGGGGGGAACTGCGGGACGCTTACCGCCAGGGAATCCTGCGCCTGCGGGAAAGCAGTCCTCCCGGCCGCCGCCTGGATCTGATTTTTCGCGCCTACGACGAGGGGGCCGCCTTTCGCTACCGCGTTCCTGCCCAGCCCGGTCTGACGAGCCTGGACCTGGTCGAAGAAAACTCCACCTTCTTTTTCCCGGAGGGCTGCCAGGCCTGGGCGCTGCAACTTCGCGGCTACGCCACCAACTATGAGTCGGAGTTCAATGCCCAGCCCCTGTGGCACCTGCAGCCCGGCTCCATCGTCGGCTTGCCGTTGCTGCTGCAGACCTTCAGGGGTTCCTGGCTGGCCGTCACCGAGGCCGACATCACCGACTACGCCGGCATGTATCTGACCCCGGTTCCGGGCATTCCGGAAACGCTGGAAAGCCGGCTCTCACCCCATCCGGGGCGTACGGGAGTGAAGGTCAGGACGGCGGCGCCCCTGCAGTCGCCCTGGCGCGTCTTCCTTCTGGGAAAAACGCCGGGGCGATTGATCGAAAACAACGTGCTGCTGTTGCATCTCAATGAACCGACCCGGATCACCGACACCTCCTGGATCAAGCCCGGCAAGGCCGCCTGGCATTGGTGGAACGGGACCAGCGCCAAAGGGGTCGGATTCGAGCCGGGAATGAATACGGCGACCATGAAGCACTATCTGGATTTTGCCGCCGACCACGGCCTGGAGTACTTCCAGATCGACGCCGGCTGGCATCCGGGCACCGACGAGGAGGGGGACATTACCCGAAGCCGGCCGGAAATAGATCTCTCCCATCTGATCGGATACGCGCGGGAGCGAGGGGTCGGCATCCTGCTGTGGGTGCACTGGAAGAGGGCCCGGGCGCAGATGGAAGAGGCCTTCCGACTGTATGAGGACTGGGGGGTTGCCGGAGTGAAGATCGACTTCATGGATCGCGACGACCAGGAGATGGTCGGCTTTTATCACCGGGCGGCCAGCCACGCGGCCAGCCACCGCCTGCTGGTCAACTTCCATGGGGCCTACAAGCCGGACGGCCTGCGCCGGACCTGGCCCAACATCATTACCCGCGAAGCCGTTCTGGGCCTGGAGTGGAACCGGCTCGGCACTCGCTGCAACCCCACTCACGACCTGACCCTGCCCTTCACCCGCATGCTGGCCGGACCCATGGATTACACGCCCGGAGCCTTTCGAACCGCGCTCCGGGAAAACTTCCAGCCCCGAGTGAGGGAACCGCTGGCCCAGGGGACCCGCTGCCATCAATTGGCCATGTACGTGGTCTACGAGAGTCCCCTGCAGATGTTGGTGGACTACCCCGCCGCCTATCGGGGGCAGCCGGGAATCGAGTTCCTGAAGAACGTTCCGACTTCTTGGGACGGCACCAGAGTTCTCGACGGCCGGGTGGGAGAATTCATCACCGTGGCCCGCAGGAGCGGGAAGCAGTGGTACGTGGGCAGCATGACCAACTGGGCGCGGCGGGAGCTGAGCATTCCCTTGCGCTTCCTGGGTCCCGGGCGTTACCGGGCCGAGGTCTATACGGATGTCGAGGCCGACCCGGCCGGAGTCCGCCGGCAACACCTTCGGGTCCGCTCCACCGACGCGGTGGCGGCCAAGCTGGCTCCGGGCGGGGGCCATGTCATGCGGATCTATCCCGAGAAGCGTTAATATCCTACGGTTGGGAGTGAAAGAGCCATCCGATCAAATTATCTACGGAACTTTCTCCGGAAATAACCCGGGCATCCACCGCCAGGCTAGCGCTGCGGGGAACGTGAGGCGTAGTGGGGCGCGAGAGCTTTCGGAAACCAGCACTCCCTTGTCCACCAGAGCCGAGACAATGCGGCGGGCTTGCCGCTCACCTGTGCCGACAACGGTGCCGGCGTCTCCGCGGGGCAGTTCCCCACGGTAGAGGATTGCTTCCAGAATGCTGCCGGATTTTCGAGGTAGGCTTCCAAGCCTGATTTCCTCTTCCGCCCACAACAGAATTCGGGTGCGGAGGCGGTCTGGCTGAACCAAGCCCTCCATGAAGCTTATCTGGTCAATGCAGACGCTTAGAAAGAACCGAGTGAACTCAGCAAGGGCCTCTTCACTTAAGGCGCCGCGCCCGTCCGGATCGTTGCGGCGTGTCAGATCGCAGTTGGCAAGATGAGTCCTGTACTCCTCGAGGTTGCGGGCAAGACCCCTTGCAACAGACCAGACCGCACCGGTATCAAGCATCTCCAGCAACATACCATGCGACATCAGCCGCGCCACTCGGCCATTGCCGTCCAGGAACGGGTGAATCCATAGCAGCCGATGGTGGGCCGCCGCCGTTGAGATAACCAACTCGGTTCTGCCGATACTCCCGTAAATCTCCTCGAAGCGTTTCAGAAAGCGCGGTACGGCGCCGGGGCTGATGGCGAGATGGCCTCCTACCCGAATGTCGCGCTTCCGCAACTCACCCCGTACAAGGCGGATGCGCTCGTTGGTACGCGGGTCTTCGACCCAGAGGAGATCCTCGGGCAGCAACTCACAAAAACGACGGTGGATTTCGCATATCCCTTCGCCTCTGATGGAGTGGCTCCTTCGCAGCCCACCAGCATCGATCCATCGCTGAACGGAGATATGCGCCTTGGCTTCGAACTGCAGGTTGCGCTTGCGGGAATCCTGGCTGTACTCGTTTTTGAGCGCCCTTTCGATGTCCACCGGATGCGTGTCATGTCCCTCAATGAGGTTGGAATAGTAACAGTTCATAGCCCGCACCAAATCGGCGAGCGAGGCCAACAAACTTGGGGGCAGACTCCGACGAAAACCAGCGGCTTTCTGTGTGAGATCGAATGCGAGGTCGGTAATCATCCCCCGGTGCCGGGAGCCCTCGCTGATCACCAGAGGCTCCATAAGGGAGACGATCTCGCCTCGATCGTCCAGTTCTACGTCCGCTATCATAACCGCCTCGTTTACTGATTCAAGACATTATATGTCAGATAGATAAGGAGTCACTAGCGGCCATATCAGACCACGGGAATGTCCGCAACAAAGTCCGCATACTAATGACCGCACGAACGGTTGATCGTCCCCATCTTTCAGAAACTCCCGGCAGGAACACGGCGTTTGGCGGGTTTTTTGCAAAAAGCCATGGTGCAGACACCGCCAGTACGATGTGATGAACGAACCCGTGTCGACAAAGTGGACGTGGTCGTAGTTTTTGCAGTGATCGCACTTAGGGGTGTGGTACGTGGGCAGCATGACCAACTGGGAGCGGCGGGAGCTGAGCATCCCCCTGCGGTTTTTAGGCCCGGGCGCTTACCGGGCCGAGGTCTATGCGGATGTCGAGGCCGACCCGGCCGGGGTCCGCCGACAACACCTTCGGGTCCGCTCCGGCGAGGTGGTGGCGGCCAAGCCGGCTCCCGGTGGAGGCCACGTCATGCGGATCTATCCCGAGAAGCCTTGACCTGGCGGTTCACCTGCGCCGCCTCTCAAACCCGCTGCCGGGCCGGGTGGACTTGGATCGGGAAAGGCACTATATTCTTCCAGGAATGGGAATGGTGAGCCGTGTGATGTGGAGGCCCTGGTCGAGGAAGGGCGCCAAGTCCAGGGTTCGTCGGGAGACTCGTTCCAAACGCCCTCCAATCCAGACAAGCGCCCGTAGCTCAGTCGGATAGAGCACCTGCCTTCTAAGCAGGGGGTCGCAGGTTCGAATCCTGCCGGGCGTACCACATCGGGATATCACAAGGGCTCGCAGTCTGGCGCAAGGACTACCAGGAAGGAAGTAGCTATGGCAAAGACGCAGACCCGGCCGTGGGACGCTACGGATTATCTGGAGACCGAGGAGGACATCGTTGCTTATCTGGAAGCGGCGTTCGACGACGGCGATCCGAGGCTTATAGCGGCTGCGTTGGGCGACGTTGCCAGGGCCAAGGGGGTATGACAAGGATTGCCACGGAAGCGGGTCTGGGTAGAGAGAGTCTCTACAAGGCGCTGTCAGCCGATGACAACCCGGAGTTCGCTACCGTGCTCAAGGTAATGCGAGCCTTAGGCCTTCGGCTTCACGCCTCCGCTGTGACTGTTCAATAACGTCTGGAGTTAAATCCGTTCGTCGTGAGCCGTGTGACGAGCACAGGACAGAGCGGGATGTCGTCCGGCGGACATGGGCGCGGATACGAGTGATTAAAACCGATCGGCGCGATAGGCTTCGAACTGGCTGTCCTCCACCCGATGGGCCACCAGATCGGCAATGATCCGGCCTGAGGCGGCGGCGCCGGTGAGCCCGAGGTGCCCGTGGCCGAAGGCGAAATAGACCGAGGGGTGAACCGGAGACCGGCCCAGCACCGGCAGGGAATCGGGCATCGACGGCCGGCAGCCCATCCAGCGAATGGCCCCCCGGCCGTTCAGGGAGGGCAGGGCCTGGCTGGCGGCCTGGAACAGGGCATCGGCTCGGGCGAAGTTCGGCTTGGCGTGGACGCTGGCCAACTCGACCGTGCCGGCCAAGCGCAACCCTCCTTCCATCGGTGTCAGGCCAAAGTATCGGTCCCCGTGGACCACGGTTCGCTGCAGCTCAATCCCAGCCTGGGGCAGCATGAGGTGGTAGCCGCGCTCGGCCTCCAGCGGCAGCCGGCTGCCCAGCTTGGCCGCCAGGGGTCGCGAATAGGCCCCGGCCGCCACCACCAGTTGATCTACCGGATGGCGGCCCCCATCGGTGACCACCGACCAGACGCCGTCCGAGCCCGTTCGAAAGTCGGTAACCCTCTCCCGCAAGATGACTCCGCCGCGGCGCACGAAATCCTCGGCCAGCAACCGGGTCAACCGCAGCGGGTTGGTGGTATGGGCCGACTCGGGGTAGAAGGCTGCCTGCCCGCATCGGTCCGCCAGCGCCGGCTCCAGTTCCCGGACCCCTTTTTGATCCAGCATCTCCACCTTGACGCCGCAGCGGCGCAGCAGGTCGAACTTGACCTGGGCCTTGGCAAAGACGCGCTCCGACTGGTAGACGTCCAGCCTGCCGTTGCGCCGGATCAGGTGCTCGGCGCCGGCCTGCTCCAGGAGCGGAGCGAAAGCGGTCAGGGCATCCTTGTTGAGCCGGTAGAGGGCTTTGGCGATCTCGCCCACACGTCTGGGGGAACTGGCTGCCATGAAACGCAGCAGCCAGGGGAGGAGCGCCGGCAGGTAGGGCCAGCGAATGGTCAAGGGCCCCAGGGGATCCAGGACCATGGCCGGCACGTCTTTGGCGATGCCCGGAAGGCCGAGGGGCACGCAGTAGCCGGTCACGAACTGTCCCGCGTTCCCGCTGCTGCAGGCTTCACCGGGGCCGCCGGGATCAATGACCATGACGCTGTGGCCGTCGCGCTGCAGGTACAGGGCGCAGCAGACGCCCACGATGCCGCCGCCGACCACGGCGATCCGGCAGCGGCTGTCGTTCGGTGGAGGTTTTGTTGAAATCATGTTGCTTGCGCCCCCAGACCGGTCCGCTGTTATAACCCAGTCCCCAGCACAAACCGTGCCCGTTCCAGGCGAAGCATCTCAAAGGGCGTGAGGCACTTGATGCCAAGGCCCATGCAGACGTTCGGAATCTTGATCCTCTTTTTCGAATCGGACGGAAATTCGTGGGTAACGATGTCGTAGCCGCCAGCAAGCGCCTGGGCGATCAAGTAGAAATCGGCGACACCAAGGAACGTGTCGATAGCGGTGGGTTGGTAACTCTGAATGGTAGCCCAACGGCTGACGGTTCCCAAGGCGACAGGCAACTCCGACGATGGTCGGAGGAAGAATCCAGGACCCAGCGCTCTTGCCCACTCCGAAAGATCATCATCGCCCGCCTCGATTTCGTCACCGACTTTCTCGATACTGAAGACCCGCCCTCTCTGGTTTGCCTGGACGATCCAATCCCAGAAAGCGGGACAGAAATCAAAACCGTAGTGCAGGTTCTTGGCTCGGATGAATACGTCCGCATCCAGTAGATACGCCACTACAATCTCACTTGCAAGCTTGCCGCGAAATCCCGCAACGTCGATGTCTTCCTGATGCCCAACAGACGAAAGGATTCGGAGAACGAGGTGCGGCCGCCCAATGTACTGATGGCCAGGGCGAGGCCGAACCGATGGCCGACGCGCGTTCTGAGGGTCTTATGGAAGGCGCCCCCTCCGCTCCTCGGCATCCTGCGCAGCCGGACAAGCTCTCGACGGTAAGCTGACATGAAGTCGACGCGGTCGAGCTCCCCCGCGTCGAAAACCCGACGCAAAACCACCAATGTGCTGACCTTGAAACGACGAGCCAACCGGTTGAGCTCGTCCCTCAAGTCCTGGGCACGTCGATACTCCTGGCGCAGCAACTCCATGGGCACGAGAAGCTCTGCCGCGACCCGGTTGCACCAAACCTCCACAGCGTGCAACGGCTCGGAGGTCGCCTCGACATCTGAGAGCGCCGATTCGCCCAGCCAAAGGTGCGCCAACTCGTGGGCCAAGGTGAACATCTGGGCAGCCTTGGTGTCGGCACCGTTGACGAAGATAAGCGGGGCGAGATCGTCCGACAGGGCGAAGCCGCGGAACTCGTCAGGATTCAGCTTTCTAGAAGTGTTGTTGCCGACCACGCCGTTTTCCATCACCAGCACGCCAAGTGCATCGGCCTGCTCAATAAAGCGGCGCAACGCATCGCTCCATGTGGTCGCGCTGCGGCGCTCTTCGAGGTCGAACCCCAGAACAGCCCCCATTGCCGCCGCAGTGGACTTGACAGAACTGGCAGGCGTCGCCGAACCCACAAACGGCAGTGTATCTTCGCCCTCCATGCGGGCGAAGTTTCGATACCAGTCCTGGCGTTGTTGGCAGAGATAGACCGTGTCGAGCAGGTCGACGCTCGGCTGGCCGGACCGCAAATTGGCAACCGTTCGGAAATCCGGGATGGGAAGGTGCTCCTCGGGAGGCTCCGCAAGGAAGAAGTATCCTACCGAGGCGTGCACGGTCCTGGCCAATCGTTCGAGCTGTTTGAGCGTCGGTCGCGCGGCGCCGCTTTCCCATTCCCGGTAGCGTGGAAAACGATTCGCCAGGGTGTCGGTCTCAATGCCGGCTCGCTTGCGAGCCCACCGCAACACCTGAGGATTGACGTCGACAGGCGGGGTCATTCAGCCTTCCTTCATCCTTGGAAACGTCGGAGCACTCCGGCAGTCGCACCCGGGTCCAGCAGCGCGCACCCTCTCCGGGTGAAGAGCGGGAGTTTTCAACGCACTTCAACGAAAATCGGATTCGAGTAGAACCAGAGGTCCTTCCAGGGGTCCTCTCCGCGAGGGTCGGGCTCCGGTTCCAGCTCCCGGGTGTTGGTGCCCCGAATCCGGAGGTACACGTCGCCGTCGATGCCCTCGAGGGTATGGCTCATGGTCCGATACTCCCCCTGGCGGGTCCAGTCGCCCTGGCTGAAACGACGAACCACCCGGGTGGTGGGGTTGCGGTCCCGAGCGGGATCGGGCAGCGGACCGGTCAGGCTGCCGACAATCAAGTCCACCCGGGCGACCTCCGGGTTGTCCCGATGCCAGTTGGGGGTCTCGGGGTCTCTCAACCGGATGGTGACCTCGACGGAGGCTCCGGCGGCGGCCTCAAGGGTTCCCCCGATTTCCGCCCTCCGGTCCCGAGACCGCGCCGTCACAAATAGCTCCGAGACGAGATCCCCGGTGGTCACGAAGACGCGACCCCGGCGGAGCCCTTCCAGGATTCCCGAGTGCGACTTTTCGGCGTAGACATAGGTCTTGGAGTATTCACCGGGCCAGAAGTCACTGCCACCCTCGGTGTAGTGCACGTGGGAATCGGAGTTGGCGGTGATCCACCACCGGCGTCCCTCCCCCAACATCGAGTCCCAGAGTCCGCCCAGCCGAGCGGTCATGGGATCGAATCCTCCCCGGGTCGGATAGCGGCCATAGGACCCGCGGGGATTCTCAGGGTTGAGGGTTCCATCGGGGTTGAGCGTCCTTGCCTGGTGCCCGGGGGCGCCCGCCATGCCGACCGCCACCTCGGGGGCGGTGTCGTTCCACTGCCGCAGCTCGGCCGGGTCGTAGGCCCCGTATTCACCGGTCTCCGAGGCCGAGCGCGAGGGGTGGTTGGCGATCAGCACCGGCTTGCGGTCCAGACGGTTCATCAACCGGATGGCTTCGATCATCCGGGGTTCGGTATCCCGCGTTTCATCGAAGGGATGGGCCTCGTTGCGGTCGAAGCCCGACTCCAGCTCGTACAAGCGCTGGGCCTCGTCCCGGCTGTGGGGAATGATGAGGCTGCTGTGGTCGGCTCCCGGGGAGTTGAACTCCATCCCGTGGAACTGGATCACCTCGGGGACCAGCTCCCGCGAGAGCACCAGCTCGGGATAGGCCCGTTCCAGGTTGACCTTGCTGTGGTTGGGGCCGCCGTGGTCGGTGGCTACCGTCCAGGACAGGCCGAAGCGCCGGGCCATGAGCGCGTTCATGGGGATGGGGTAAATGGCATCACCCCCGATGATCGGGGTGGGTGGATCGTTGTCCCGGTTCCAGCCCACGCTGTAGCGGCTGTGAATATGGTGATCCCCTGCAAGCCAGCGGGCTTCGCCGCCGGATTCCCCGGGGTCTCGGGTCACACAACCCAGATAGAGGAGCAGCAAAGCGGCCCCCGCCAGCCCAATACGAACCGATTTCAGACCCGAAGACCTGGCAAGCAACTTTACCATTTCAAAAGGCTCCTTTCCTCCAGACAGGGCATGGGTCCTCCGGCACCGGCAACCCGGCGGAGGAGTTGGCCTCCCGGTGAGAAATGCGGGCCGTCAGCCATGTTTTTCCCGCAGCACCCGGGCGGCCTGGCACATCGCCTTGAGCTTCCGATAGGCCTCGTCGAGATCCATCGGATTTTGGGCCGAGGGTGCGAATCCGCAGTCGGGGTGCAGGGTGATGCGGCTCTTGTCCAGGTGGCGCATGGCTCCTTCCACCCGCGTCACCACCTCTTCGACAGTCTCCACCCGGGGGTCGCAGTGGTCGATGCAGCCCAGCCCCAGCCGCACCTTCTCCGGGAACCGGGCCAGCGAATCCATCCCCCCGGCCACCGGCGTGGCAAATTCCATGGAAATGGTACCCACCCGAACCTTGCTCAGCGCCGGCATGATGGGCCCGTAGGGACCCTCGGTGCCGTGTTGGCGGTCGAAGTGGGCATGGCAGAGGTGCATCCCGGTCGCCAGCCCCTGGAAGCCGTCCAACACCTGGTTGACCAGGTCCACGCACCGGTCCATTTCGTAGGAGGGATTGTCGATCCCCTCACGGCGGCGGAAGGCGGGGTCCACCATGGTGGACAGCCAGGGCTCGTCCAACTGGACGGTATCGGCGCCGGCCTCGCGGAGCGCCTCGATTTCCCGGCGCAGGATCGGAACGCAGGCTTCCATCAGTCCTTCCCGGGTGGGGTAAGCCTTCCTGGAGTGGTCCGCGTGCCACATGCGCCGGCCGATGATGTAAGGCGCCGGCAGCGTGATCTTGACGCGGCGCCGGGTACGGGCTCGCAGACAGCGGAGCTCGTGCAGCACCAGGGGGCGACAGTACTCGATGGGAGCCACCACCGCCGGATAGGGCATTCCGCTGAAGTGAAGGTCGGCCTGGAAGCCGCGCACCCGCTCGGCAAATACCTTGACGTAGCTCTCCCGGCGCCACTCGCCGTCGGTGATCTCTTCCAGCCCGGCCTGTTCCTGGAGGGCGATGGAAGATTCGATGGCCCGGTCCAGCAGAGGCTCAGCCTCCTGTTCCGAAATGCGGCCGGCCTTGCGGTCCAGGATGACGTCCAGCACCCAGGCCGGACGCGGCAGGCTGCCAATCACCGTGGTGGGGAACAGGTTCGATTCCATGGAAGGGTCCTCAGAGGAAAGGCGGGGAGGCGTGTCCGCCGGTATCGTTCGCTTCGGGATCGTTAAAAAAACCGCCTGTTGCGGGTCTGATTATACGCCTGGTTGATCTACTGATCCAGATTCGGCTAAATGGGGCGGGGCGTTGTCCCCCCACCGGCTCGACTGCGGGCTCCGCCCTGGTCTCGCCGACTCCCCCTCAAGGGGGGAGTGATACTTGAGGCCTGCACAAGGCTTCTTGCCAGATTCCTTGGCAGGATGTAAACCATGTTCCCGGTCCAAGGTGTAAACGACGTCCCCGGTTCGTAACGCGGGTATCACTCCCCCCTCGAGGGGGAGTCGCAGAAGTCGAGCCGCCAGGCGAAGGCTGATGCGGTGGGGGGGCCAACCGATGCCCGAGGCCCAGCCTACAGCACATCGATACAGGCCGAGCGGTTGCCCCCTTGAGGCGGCGTTGCAGAAGCCGAGCTGGAAGCTGCCTCCGGAATTCCCATGGTACAATGTCGAAGATGTGCCGTTCCTTTACGTCCGGACACGGCCCCGTCGGCTGAGCCGTGGGCTCCTGCTGGGCTCCGAGCCAATAAGTTGGCGCGGGCACGGGACCCATCTGATTGGAGAAGTCAGTCCATGGGCCAGTTCGACCCCCTCCTCACTTCCCACGAATTCGCACAGAATCCCTACCCCACCTACCACTTGTTGCGGCGCGAAGCTCCCATATACTGGAGCGATCTCTGGGGCTGTTGGATCCTCACCCGCCATCGGGACATTGTCAGTACCCTGCAGAATCCCAAACGCTTCAGCAGCGTCGGCAGGCTCACCGCCGCCATGGAACTGCCACAACCCGTTCGGGAACAGGTCCAGCCCTTGGTGCGCCACTATTCGCAGGGCCTCATCAATGTGGATCCTCCCGATCACACCCGCCTCCGCCAACTGGTGCATAAAGCCTTCCTGCCCGGCACTGTCAGCGCCATGGCCGGTTACGTTGAAGGGATTGTCGAGCGGCTGATTGAAGAGGCGCAGCCTCGGGGCAAGATGGACATCATCTGGGACTTCGCCTACCCGTTGCCGGTCACGGTCATCGCTAAGCTCATGGGAGTTCCCGCGGCTGACCACGGCAAGCTCAAGCGCTGGTCCGGGAAAATTGTCGAGTTCATGGCCACTCCCAAACCTGCGCCCGAGGTGCTGATATCATCCCAGGACGCTCTGTTGGCTCTGCAGGACTACTTTCGATCGACCTTCAGAAGGCGCCGAGTGGAGCCCAGGGAAGATCTCATCAGTGCTTTGGTGGCTGCCGAAGAGGCGGGGGAACGACTGACAGAAGAGGAACTCATCTCGACTTGCGTGACCTTGTTGATTGGCGGGCACGAGACCACGACCTACCTGATCTCCAGCGGAGTGCTGGCTCTGATCCAACACCCGGAACAGTTGCGGAAGCTGAGAGCCAATCCGGATGGGGCCAGGATGGCGGTCGAAGAGATGTTGCGCTACGAGGGACCCTTCCAGCGCAACCGCCGCCTCGCCACCGAGGCGGTGGAGTTGGACAGCCACCTCATTGAGAAGGGTCAACTGGTGGTACAAATGCTGGGTGCGGCCAACCGGGACCCGGCCGTTTTCCCAAACCCGGACTCATTCGATATTGAGCGGCACCCCAATAGGCATGTCTCCTTCGGTCACGGTCCACACTTCTGTGTCGGAGCTCCGCTGGCGCGTCTGGAAGCTCCCATCGCCATTAATGCACTGCTTCGGCGCTTGCCCAACCTTGAACTGGCAACGGACGAGCTGGTCTGGAAAAATACAGTCTTTCGCGGCCTGGAGCGGCTCCCGGTGACTTTCGGGTGAATGCCTCCCTTATAACCCGCATATCTCACCGGGTCGCTGCGTGCATGATGAAAAGCGGCTTATCTTCAATACCTTGATTGGCCCCATTGTAAGGGCTTGCGGGTAAAGGCTACGCTGGGTCCGCCCAGGCTTGTCTGA
This sequence comes from Candidatus Versatilivorator sp., assembly GCA_965262635.1. Taxonomy (GTDB): domain Bacteria; phylum Acidobacteriota; class Terriglobia; order Versatilivoradales; family Versatilivoraceae; genus Versatilivorator. Next base: position 39,664 of record OZ253547.1, read on the forward strand.
AACAAAAGAAAAAAGAGTTATCCACGAAGGGCCACGAAGAACGACGAAGGGCCACTAAGGCGTTGAGGTTAGCCGCAACGGGATACCAAGGTCACGAAAGGATTATCGATTTCCAATTGTTTCACTCTCGAATGATCCGCCCCGTCGTGGGGGGCGGGGGCCGGCTTGCCTGAAATCGAACACCAGGGATGATTGCTGCCGCCGCCTACGCGGCTCGGGGGATGGAGTTGCCGTTTCCATGGGCTTACGCCCACGGCTCAATGCGGACGCCGCATTCGCGGCTTACTGGCACCCCCGGGCTGGCGCCCGGGTGATTATCATTTAAAAATGCGGGCTACCGGAACGCGACTCGGTGCCATCCCTGATCCTCCTGTTTGCTGGGACCCGGGGGCGGCGGCGCGAAGGCATAGAAGTAGCAGAGGTCTTCCTGGCCGTCATTGAAGGACTGGTGTTCGACTCCGGCCGGAATGTAGACGGTCATGCCCTTCTCGACTCTGAAGTCCTGCCCGTCCATGACCAGCCTCCCCCGGCCGCTCACCACATAGTAAATTTCGGCCGACTCGGGATGGATGTCGGCCTGGGTCTCATGCCCCGGGTGCAGCCAGAAGAGTCCGGCCGAGATGTCGTCGGCGCCGCAGGTTTCGGGGCCCACCAGCAGATTGACTCGGCGGGACCCATCGGGAGCCTGCCAAACGGGAAAGTGCTTCGGGTCCAGGACCCATTCCGGATTTTGTGCCATCGGGGATACCTTTCGTGTGGAAATTGGGTAGAAGGACGGGCAGGATAGGGACCGTCCAGCCCTCAACGCTTTCCGCCGCTCTCCGGGCGGAAGTCAAATCAGCAGCGAGCCTCCGTTCACATGCATGGTCGCCCCGGTCATGTAGCCGGACCGGGGACCCGCCAGGAACAGGACCGCCTCGGCGATTTCCCGGGGAGTCCCCTGGCGCTTCACCAGCGACAGCTCGACGTATCGCTGCCGGTTCTCCTCCCCGAAGGCCTCGGCAAGGGGCGTGTCGATGCTTCCGGGCGCAATGGCGTTGGAGAGGATGCCGTCGGAGGCAAACTGCTTGGCCAGGTATTTCGACAGGGCAATGACGCCTGCCTTGCTCACCCCGTAGCCGACATGACCGGTGATGCTGCCCACGAAAGCTCCCACCGAGGAGATATGGACCAGCCGGCCGAACTTCCGTTTCTTCATGTGGGGCAACACCGCCTTGCTGCAAAGGAAAGCGCTGGTCAGGTTGACCGAGAGCATCCGGTTCCAGCTTTCCAGGGTGGTCCGGTCCCAGGGAACCATGGGGCAGATCCCGGCATTGTTGACCAGGACATCGATCCGCCCGAACCGTTCCACGGTCGCCTGAGCCATCCGGTCCACCTGGGCTGGGTCGGAAACATCGGTCTCCGAAATCAGCAGGGCGCCGCCGGAGCGCTTCCGCAAATCCGAAACCAGCCGGCGCAGGGGGGGCGCTTGAATGTCCGCCACCGTGAGGCCGGCCACCCCTTCTTCGGCGAATAGCTCGGCCACGCTGCGCCCGATCCCGGAGGCCGCGCCGGTGACGATCGCCACCCTTCCTTTTAATTCATGCATGATGGTTCGGAAGTGCGCCGGCTTGCGCTCGGGCTGGCACTGTGGAGGAGCCGTTCCATCAGGCCATCCCTGCTATGGCGGCATGAACGGCCAGCCTGAGCCAAGCCCGCATTTCTCACCAGGGGGCGCGATCATGGCGCAGGAATTTTTCCCTCAGCGCGTGCTCGCGAGCGAAGGGCGTAGCGGGGAATACGTTCGAGCAAGCATGTGCGCGCTGAGGGGAAAAGGACAAGCCAGGGCGCGCCCAGCGCAGTCTGTAGCCGCAAGTCCCTTAAATGGCGCCAACCAACGTAGTGAAGATAAACCGCTATTCACTATGCATTCAGCGACCTGGTGAGAAATGCGGGCTAACATTACCCTCAGGAAGTCTTCGAGCAAGATCGAGTTTCATGGGCTCCAGCCTCCATGAGCGCTATCTTAAGTCTCCGGAGTCGAGGGATGCAACTCAAGGCGGCATTTGACCTATTGGCGCAGTGGACAGTGCAGTAGACAGAGTAGGCTCCGACCTTCATCCTCAGTTGAGGACCGTCCCTCCGGTCCCTTTCGCCGGCCGGCGCAGCGCGCTGCGCAGCCAGGCGCCCTCTGCTATACTGGCGCCCCTATCCGGACCCGGACATAGAGAAAGATGATGCGGATTCGCTTCGTACATGCCGCCGACCTGCACTTGGACAGCCCCTTCACCGGCTTGATGGCCGTCGCGCCCGAAAACGTGGCGAACACGCTGTACAGTGCGACTTTTGACGCATACGAGAACATCATCAACTTGTGCATTTCCGAAGAGGTGGACGCGCTGCTGGTCGCGGGGGACGTATACGACGGGGCCGACCGCAGCCTACGCGCCCAACTCAAGTTCGTCGAGGGTCTGAAGAGGTTAGACACCGAGGCCATTCGCTCCTTCGTCTGCCACGGCAATCACGACCCACTGGACGGCTGGCAGGCGCGGCTGGATTATCCGCCCGGCTGTTGCCACTTCGGCCGCGAGTGGAAAGCCGTGCCGGTGTTCGAGGACCCAAACCGTGCGCTCATACACGGCATCAGCTACCCGAAGCGCGACGTCACTGAGAACTTGGCCCGCCGCCTCGGCAAGGTCGATCCCGGCCCGTTCTCCATTGGGCTGCTACACGCCAACGTCAGCAATGACCCCAACCATGAGGCTTACGCGCCCTGCTCGCTAGACGACCTTGCAGGGTCCGGCATCGATTACTGGGCGCTCGGCCACGTCCACACCCGCCAAGTACTGAACGAGCGGGGACCGACGGTCGTCTATCCCGGCAACCCCCAGGGCCGGCACCCGAACGAGACCGGAGCTCGAGGCGTGTACCTTGTCGAGGTGGACGACGGCGGGAACGTGGACTTGAAGTTCCTCCCAACGGCCACCGTCCGCTGGGAGCGGCTCCAAATCGACATTGACCCGTTCAAGACGGAGCAGGACCTGCTCAACGCGTTGCACCAAGGGATGCAGGGTGTAGTGGACGGCGCCGACGGTCAGTCGGTCGTTGTTCGGGTTACGCTTACCGGGCGCGGTGAGTTGAACCGAAATCTCCGCAGGCCGAACACGATCGAGGACCTCGTCGAAGCAATCAATGGGGAATGGGCTGAACGGTCGCCGTTCGTCTGGTGCGAGCGGATCGAGGACGCGAGCGGCTCGCCCTTCGACCGCGAAGCCAGGTTGAAGGGTTCCGATTTTCTAGCGGAGGTGCTGCGGACGGTGGACCGGTCGAAGACCGATCCGGAATTCCTGGCTGGGCTTGGTGCCGGGCTTCCCGACCTCTACCAGCATCACCGCTTTGGCCAGAACTTGTCCAGGTTTGCCCCGAACGAGGAGGAAATTGCGGCTCTGGTCGAAGAGGCTGAGGCCATGATCTTGAACCTGCTCATCGAGGACGCGCCATGAGGATTCACCGCATCCACGTCAACGGCTTTGGGCGGTTTGCGGACATCGGCTTGGGGCCGTTCGAACGGCCCGTCACCGTTTTTCTCGGTCCCAACGAGGCGGGCAAGAGCACCCTCTTGGAGTTCATTCGGAGGGTGTTCTTCGGATTTCCCGACGGCCGTAGCAGCAGCAATCCTTACCCGCCGCTGGACGGGGGCCGGCACGGGGGCAGCGTCACCATTGTCAGCGACAATGGCGAGACCGTCACCGTTCAGCGATTCCAGGGGATGGGCGGCGGGTCAGTCACGTTGACCGCCGCATCCGGCGGGCCGCTCCCCAAGGGCGATTTGTCACGTCTGCTGGGCCAGCACTCCAGGGACGTCTTTAGGAACGTCTTTACGTTCACCCTTGACGAACTCCACGACGAGGCTCTGTTGAAGGATGACAGCGTCAACGCACAAATCTACAGCGTGGGCATGGGTGCGACAAAGCTGCCCGCAGCACTGAAGGCGCTTGGGTCCGCGAAGCAGGCCCTGTTCCTCAAGGGTGGCAGCAAACACAAGATCGCCGGGGCCGGCGGCGAACTCGCCAAGATCAACTCCACTTTGAAACAAGTTGAGGGGAACGCCGCGAAATACGGCGATCTGATGGACCGGCTCAAACAGGTCGAGGCGGACCTTGAACGACTGAGCGGCCTCCGCCGGAAGCATCGGTCAGAACTTGAGCACCAGAATCAGTTGGAGAACGCCTGGGATGACTGGAACGACCTCAACCATGCCGAGGAAAAACTGGCCGGGTTGCCGGCCATCGACGACTTCCCCGTCAACGGCGTCAGCCGCCTTGAAAAACTGGAGGAGCGGATCAACACTACTCAGCAGGAATACAAATCTGCAGACGCGGATGTGGAGGAAGCCAAAGCCAAGGCGGAGGCGGTGGTCGAACATGAGGCCATCCTCAACCATTCGACCGACATCCGAAAACTGGCACAGGGCCGCACCTTCGTCGACAACTCCGACCGCGACTTGCTGAAGCGCAATACTGAACTCAAAGGTCATAAGAAATCGTTGGCCGCGACCCTGAAGGACCTGGGTCCTGACTGGGACGAAACCCGTCTGGAGAATTTCGACCTGTCCATGGATGTCCGCGAGGATATCTTGCAATACAAGGGACGTCTGCGAAAGGCGCGCGAGGAACTTGACGAGAGGAATTCCTATCTCACTCAGCGTGAGACTTTGGTGGAGGAATCCATTGAGGCGGAGGGCAGGGCCAGAAGGGAACTCGAAGACGCCGTCAAGGCAGTCAGTCGCAAGAACGGCAGTAAGGTGCTACCGGCAGTCTGCGTTGCCGCCGGCATCGCGCTATTGGCCGTGGGGGCCGTACTTGGCGGGTCTGCTCTCCCCGTAGGTGTTGCCGCCGGAGTCGCGCTCGCAGGTGTCGGCGCATACTTGTTCGTATCCGGCCAGCCATCTACTAACGCTGGCATGGAACATGCGCGTCTCTCCAGAGAACTCCAACAGGCGAAGGAGTTAACTAAGCAGCGGAATGGCAGAGTGGAAAAATCCAAGAAAGCCGTCAAAGTGGCTGATGGCTCACTCACGTCCATTCAGAGAGAATGGCGACGGTGGCTCGCAGAACGCGATCTGCGGGAGACGTACTTGCCGGAGACCGTGGTGGAGCTTCGCGGCACAGTCGAACTTGGACGCACTCAATTGAGCACTCTACGAAGCCATAGGCAACGCATCGACGCTATTCAGAAGGACATCGACGATTACGTTGCAATAGTTGCTCCTCTGGCCTCGGACTTCGACGTTCCCTTCGGCAGGAACGAATTCAAAACGGTCGCCGCCGCTGCCGACAGGCTGATCGAACTGCACGATGAGGTCGAGGAAACGGCCAAAGACCGGAAGGCCGCTGAGAAGGAATTGAAGAAGGCCAAGCGCCAGTTGAAGGAGCGCGCCAGCGATCTCCGGAAGGCGGAGGAGGAGATGAAAGACCTGCTCCGGTCAGGCGACGCCACTGAGGCCGAGGACTTTCGTAAGCGTGAGGAGACTTACCTTTGGCGAACGGACCTGAAAGAGAAACGACGTGACGTACTTGGTCGGCTGCAGCGCCTCAGCGGTCCTGGAGAGCGGCTCGAAGCCCTAAAGAAGCAACTCGAAGACACGGATATTCAGACTATCCGCGACGAGAAACGCTTGCGTGAGGAAGAAATTGAACACGCCGACGCAGAGATAAGGGAGTTGTCCACCAAGCGAGGATCGATCCAGTCCGACCTCAAGAGTCTGACCGGCGAAGAGGAATCATCGAGGCTGCGGGCCGAGCGCCACCGGCTTTTGGAGGAGATGGGCGGCCATGCGCGAGACTGGGCTGTTCGCACCATCGCCGAGAACCTTCTTAAGGAGGCGCAAGGCAAGTACGAGAGGGAGCGGCAGCCAAACGTCGTCCGCCTTGCCGAATCGTTTTTCAAGGGCATTACTGACGGGCGTTACCAGACCGTGTTCTCCCCACTTGGCAGTTCGGAGATACACGTTACGGATTCCTTGGGCGTTTCCAAACAACCCGTCCAACTCAGCCAGGGCACGCGGGAGCAGTTGTTTCTGTCACTGCGGTTCGGGCTGGTCCGCGAGTTGGGCCAGCGGTCGGAGCCACTCCCGGTGATCGTGGACGAGGCGTTGGTGAACTTCGATCCCGAACGGGGACTGCGGGCCGCCCGCGCATTCGTGGAGTTGTCCCAGACAAATCAGGTGCTGGCCTTCACTTGCCACCCGACGATCGTCAATATTTTCCAAAGCGCCGCAGCCAAGCTAGGCGTGCAAGAACCCGAAGTGGTCCTAGTTGGGTAAGGCGACCGAAGAATTCAAACCTCTCGCTGTATGGCCGTGAACGAAGCTATGGCCACCGCTACGCCGGTTGAGGTGGTGCCTGGTGGCTTCCATGCCGTCGCCCAGGGTGATCTTGATGGCGTTGGCTGTTTTGTTCACTGCTCCATCGATTCTGGCCGCGTCTTCTCGCGGCAGGGATCTAGCCCGCATTTCTCATCAGGACGCTGAGCATAAGGTAGAAAAGTGCTTGTCTTTAACATCTTGCCGTGCTTTGTTTGGAGTCTTCAGGGTACAGACTGCGCTGGGCGCGCCTGAGCTTGCTTGGGATCGAACACCAGGGATGATTGCTGCCGCCGCCTACGCGGCTCGGGGGATGGAGTTGCCCTTTTCCATGGGCTTACGCCCACGGCTAAGTGCGGACGCCGCATTCGCGGCTTACTCGAACCCCGGGCTGGCGCCCGGGGACTATTCTATTAATCCTGTCCGCCTGCAGTGTCGTGATTTTGGGGAGAGCGGTGAAGCCGCAGTTGGCGTGGTTCACCCGAGGAAACGTCCCCTACAGGTCTTCCTTATAAAGCGGCGTAGCCGCGCCAGCACTTAGCCGTGGGCGTGAGCCCATGGACGTCGTATCCACCGCTGACGCAGCCGCGTAGGCGGCGGATTAATGGCGACGATCGGGAACGCGCTGTCCTTCCCAGAGCAACGTCATCCCCCGCCCCCGCAGCCTGCGTAGGCGGCGGTTTAGGGGCGCCGTCCCGGAACGCACTGCCTCTCCAAAATCACGCCGAACACGTTCCTCACTCCCTGTACTCTTCTCAAGACTGCAACCCCTGGTGAGAAATGCGGGATAGACGCGTGCGCGGGCCTACTCCGCCGCATAATCCCGGTACTTGCCGAAAAGGGTCACGAACCTGGTGGACAGGGCATCGAAATTTCTCGACTGCACCGGGGACCCCGGGCCTGCCGCAGGAGCAATCAGGGCGAGATTTCTGTTCCCTATGAAGCTGGTTCTCACCGTCTCCTGCATTCTGGTCGGAAGGTAGTAGGACCGCTTGCCGATTCCAATCCTCTTGTAGTCGATGGTGAGCTCGTAGGCCTTGATGGGTGACTCCTTGGGGATCTCGGTGTCCTTGGTGCGGAAACGCACCACCTGGAAGTCCTTCAGGTCGATCCAGCAATGCCCCTCATACCCGTAGGTGACAGACGTCTTGTCAGATACGCGGAGGGTTCGCTTGGAATGCTCGACCGGGACACTAAAGCGGACGCGCGCCACTTCGCGGCCGTTGATCTTCTCCAGGCGTTCCAGTTCCAGGGTGGCTTGGGATTCCGGGGAGAAGAGCTCGGCGATGGCGGGACCGAACTCGCCGGCCGTCTGGGGAGGAGCGCTGCTGGCGCCCACGTTCTTGTAATGCTTCTGCTTGCCATGATAGGACAATTCGTGAGCCAGGTACTCCTCCTGCCTCCATCCCCCCCGGCCGATCTGGCGGTAGCGGCGTGTGGACTGATTGCAGACGAATTCGGGCAGTTTGCGCTCATAGTCGAAGGTCTTGGCGCGAACGGTCTTCAGGAACAGCGGCCAGTTCTTGCTGGTGGGCCTGGTTCCCGGCGCCAGAAGATCCGACGCTTTCCTGGCGACGCGCCGGGGGCGTTTCCTGGAGACCTTGACCACCCGGGCCGAGGCCACGAATTCCAAGGCTTGCTTCTTGCACAGCAACTTGTCGGGCAGTTGCGTCGCCTTGTCGCAGGCTGCCCCCGCCACTTCCGTGGGCCGCAGCAGGGGGGCGTCCGGGTTGCCGGTGGCCAGGATCCGTCCCTCATCCCCCACCACCGCGCCGGTCAGGTTGGCCCCCCGCAGGTCCGCCTCCTTGAGGTCGCTCCCCGACAAGGAGGCTCCCGACAGATCGGCGTTCTGCAGGTCCGCTCCCGTCAGCAGCGCTTCATCCAGGACGGCATTCTTCAGGTTTGCCTCAGCCAGCGAGGCGTCGCTCAGGTCGGCCTGGGTCAGATCGGCCTGGCTGAGATCGGCCTGCTCGAGCTGGGCTCCCGTCAGGTTGGCCTGAGCAAGCAGGCTCTGCGAAAGAACGGCTCCTTGCAGATTGGCGCCCATGAAGTTGGCTCGATACATCTCCGCTTTGGTGAAGTCAGCTTGGCGAAGATCCGCTTTGAGGAAGTCGGCATTGTCGGAAAACCCATTTTGAAAATTGAGTCCGGTCAGCACTGCCTCGCTGAGATTTGAGGAAGAGACTTCAACGCCTTCCCAATTGAGGTTGCTCAAATCGACCCCACTGAGATTGACCCCGAACAGGATCACCCGGGCGAACAGCGCCTCGTCGAATTCGACTCCCCGCAGGTCGGTGTTTCGGATGACGGCCTCACTCAAGTTCGCTCCATTGAGCTTGGCTCCCTTCAATTGGGCCCCCGATACGTGGGCGGCCGTCAGATCGGCCCGGGTCAGGTCGGCCTCCCGTAGATCGGTTCGGGTGAGGGTGGCCTCGGTGAGCCGAGCTCCAACCAGGATCGCCTCCTGGAGGTTGGTGTCGGTCAGGATGGCGCCCGTGAGATTGGCGCCCGAGAGGTTGCTGCCCTGCAGGTCGGCCTTGGACAGATCCGCCTGCCGCAGGTCGCCGCACTCCCCCCGAAAATCCGGATTGAATCCTTGAACTCCACCCTCGTCGGCGCATCCCTGTTCGCCCCGGTACCTGAATTGCGGGGTTTCGCCGGCGGATTCCGGCGGGGCCGAGGCCTGAGCGATGTTCCAACCGCCTCCCGAGGCGGCCGGGGACGCCAGGCCGGCGAGGTCTCCCTGGATCTTCCGCACGGCCGGTCGGCCTTCCTCCCGGACCGGGTCAGGCCCGGGGGCTTCGGAGGAGCCGACCGTCAAGGGCCAGAGAAGCAGCACCAGCAGCACCGGCCCCTGCTTCGGCAAGCGAGATCTGATCGAGGTGTCGACACTCACGTTCACGACTGACTCCTAATGAGTGGTTCCCGGCCCTGCCCGGCGGACTCACACCGGGATGGCGGCTTGGATCGACAGGTGCCGAGACGGGAACCCGGGCTGTTCCGGCCGGAAGCCGAGGCCGCCAACCGGACCCCGGCAGTCCGCCAAAACGAATCGGAAATCCACTAGGACTATAGCGTTTTTGGATTGGGGCCTCAAGCGGCTTCCACGCCCCGGATGGAACCGGAACGGGATCGGGGGCCGGGGCGGCAACCCGGGGGAACGTCCTGTGGATGACCTCGCTGGGAATCGGCAATGACCCATTGGCTAGCCCGCATTTCTCACCAGGGGGCGTGATCATGGCGCGCCCAGCACAGTCTGTGCCCTGAAGACTCCAAACAAAGCGCCGCAAGATGTTAAAGACAAGTGCGTTTCTACCTTAGGCTCAGCGTCCTGGTGAGAAATGCGGGCTAACTGCCCAGCTCATCCTGCTTCTTTCTGAGATCGAGGAGTTCCGATTCCACCAGCCTCACGTTATCGTAAGTGACCATTCCATCTTCCGGGATGTCCCGAATCACCTCGGCGCCATGGGTCAGGCCGATGGGAACCAGTCGTTCCTCCCGGGCCACCTCCGCCCGCTCAACCATTCCATAGGTGGCGTAGCCCCCCTCTCCGTCCAGCACGGTCCCCGCCTTTAAAGGCTTCTTGGCCGAAGCCACCACCTCGGAAATCTGCCCGATCACCGAAGCCACCGGTTCCCGGTAGATCATCATGCGGGCGATCCCGATCGGAACTTCGTGTCCGACGAAGTGTTGGGGGCGATAGATCATGGCGTGCCTGCTCCTGGCGCCGATGATCATGCCGGTGATTTCTCCGTAGGAGCTCATCGACTCGACCGGAAAGTCATCCTGGCCTTCGACCACCGCGTACAGGCCTCCGCGCAGGCTGCGCTCCACGGCGCTGCCATCGGGGAAGATGGAGCTGACCGCCTCCACCACCCCCTCGTTCTCCAGGATTCCGCCGAGCTCCTTGCGGCAGAGCTTGTCGGGGATCTCTCGCAAGTCCGCGGTGGGAAAGTGCATCCCACGGATGTCGGGAACCAGGCCGGTGGCGTTGGAGAGGGCCGCCATCTCGATGGAGTGCTTGGTGCCATCCAGGAAAGAGCAGAACATGCTGGCGTTGTAGTCCTTGCCCTTGAAACCGTACATCCTGGGGACGTCATCGGGATTGGCCTTGCGAAAGGCCAGCTTGAAGCGGGTTCCCTTGCCCGAGGCGATCAGCTTGAACCCGAGCGTCCGCGCCCAGTCGCAAAGCTCGGCGGCCAGGGCTGGCTCGTCTCCATAAGCCATGCTGTAGAGGAGGCCGGCTCGATCGGCCATCCGTTTGAGCAGGGTCCCCACCAGGACGTCGGCTTCCACCGTCACCATGACCAGGTTCTTTTTTTGCTGAATGGCCCGATAGCCGTTGACCGCACCCACTTCGGGAATGCCGGTGGCTTCCACCACCACGTCCACCCGGCTGGCGAGCAACTCGTCGGCTCCGGCGGTCACGGTCGGTCGATCCCGCTCCATGGCCTGGTCGATTTCGCCGGCCGTTTCCGCGACCTGGACGTCCTCCCGGGGAACGCCTCCGAGGCTCAGGGCCCGGACAGCCCGTTCCGGCTTGAGGTCGGCAATGGCCGCGATCCGCATGCCTTGCATTCGGCAGGTCTGAGCCACGATTTGAGTGCCGAAGGTTCCGGCGCCGATGATGCCGACTTGGATCGGACGCCCCTCGCTCTCCAGTTCAGCCAGTCTTTGATGAAGCATCTTGGAATCCCTCCGTGGGTTAGCCGGCCAAAATCGATTTCAGGCGCTCGGCCACGATCCGGTCTTCGCCCGGGCGCAGCATCCAGACGGAAACGGTCAATCCCTGCATGTTTTTCGGGGATTGGCTCTTGGGCCGCAGCCAGCGGTGGCCGCCCACCTCGATGGGCGGGTTGCCCTCCTTGAGCCGCCCGGAAGCCTGGGAGGAGGTGATGGGGATCCGGTCGTAGTCCCACTCGAGGCTGAGGTGGGGAACGTGGTTGGCGATCTCCGGGACAAACGACTCCGCCTGGACCCCCCGGATGGGCGCGAGGGCCGCCGCAATGGTGGCCACCCGGGACTGGAGGAGACGTTTCTCGGCCTGGTGGTCCACCTTGAGGTAGCGTTCTACCGCCGCCAGCAGGCCGATCATCTCCTCCTTGCCGACCTTCATGCCCCGGCCAATGCCGGACCAGGGGCTCCCGCTCCGTCTTGCCGCCATCACCAGGTCCTTGCGTCCCAGCAGGAGGCCGGAACACTGAGGCCCCAGCAGCCCCTTGCCTCCGCTGAAGGTCACCAGGTCGAATCCCATCCGGACATACTCCGACAGCCGCTCCTTGGGCGGGACGTCGGCGGCGGCGTCGTTGAAGGTGGGGACCCCGTGCTTCTTGCCCATGGCGACCCAGGTCCGCCGATCGATTTGGCCCTTGGGGTTGAAGGTGTTGATAAAGAAGAGCATGGCGGTCTTGGGATTGATGGCGGCTTCCAATTGAGCGGTGGTTTCGACTTCCACGATTGTGGTGCCGACCACCCGCACCTGGGCTTCGTAGGCTTTGCGGTGAGCCTTCTGGATGATGACCTGGTCGGGCATCCCGGCGGTGTCGGGCAGTTGGGCGATCTTGTCGGGATCTCCCCGGGTGACGCAAGCCGCCGTGCCCACGGTGATGGCGCCGGCGGCTCCGCTGGTGACGGTGGCGGCCTCCACTCCAATCAGCCGGGCGATGCGCTCGCCCACTTTTTCGTGGAGATCGGCCAGAGGGACGAAGTGCTTCCCGGCCTCCTCCATGGCCCGGGCCACCTCGGGCGGCATGATGCACCCCCCCAGCCGGGTGACCGTCCCCAAGGCGTTGATGTAGGTGGGCACACCCAGCCGGCTGTAGACGTTGTCTTCCGTTTTCGGAGGAGAGGCCGTCGCCTCTTGAAGTCCGGCGGCGGCCAGCAGGGCCGGAGGCGTCGAGAGCCAAGCGGCCCCCGACAGGAACCGGCGGCGGCCCAACAGAAGGTGTTTCGGTTGCATGGTTCCTCCTTATCCTGATTGGGAAACAAGGGTGGCCAGTGCCCCCCACCGCATCAGCCGTCGCCTACGGCTCGGCTTCTGCGACTCCCCCTCAAGGGGGGAGTGATACGCCTATCTGGGACTCCGCCGCGAGGCGTCGTCCTGAGGGTCATAGCCCAACTCGGCGCGGGCATTGGAGAGGTCCCAGAAGGCCCCCTTGTTGTTGGAGATGGCGTAGTAGACCCCGTAGCTGACATTGGCGCGCAGACAGCACTCTACCAGATGGACCAGGTCGCGGTGGCTCAGCCAGGTTCGCAGAAACCTGGGATCGGTGGTGGGATCGTCGTCGTCGCGCACCGAGCCGATCCTGAGACAGATCGATTCCATTCCCCAGCGGGCACAGTAGTAGCGGGCCAGAATCTCGCCGAAGGCCTTGCTCACGCCGTAGTCGCTGTCGGGCCGCATCGGATGGTTCACCGAGATGGGAACCGGCTCCGCCTGCCTGTGGAGATGCAGGTGGGGCGCGAAGCCCTCGTAGGCGCCGGTCACGTGGTTCGAGCTGGCGAAGACCACCCGTTTCACCCCCGATACCCGGGCGGCCTCATAGAGGTTGCGGGTTCCCTGGATGTTGACCCGAAGCACGGGCTCCCAGGCGGTATCGACGCTGATCTGGGCCGCCAGATGGACAACGCATTGGACGGGAGCCAGATTGTCGAGGACCTGCGACACCTGCCGGGGATCGGCGATATCGGCCTGGAAGACCCGATCGGAAACGGGCGGCGTGAGATCCAGCCCGTAGACCTCGAAGGATTTCCCCAAGGGGTCCTGGATGACCCTTCCGATGAGACCGTTGATGCCGGTAATGAGCAGTTTGGGTTTGGGCATGGCGAAACCGGTGGATTATAGCAGGCCGTGACCCGTGCCGTCCCCCCTTCCTGCGGTCCAATTCGGCCGTGACCGGTCGGCCCGGCCGCCGTCGACGCTCCTCAAATCACTCCTCCCTTGAGAGGGAGTCGCTATTATCGTCCTGCACGCAACCGTAGGGGCGCCCCTTGTGGGCGCCCAATCCGGGAATCACCGGGCAACCACGACGCGGGCAACCACAAGGGTTGCCCCTACGTTGGGGGGTACGGTGTAAACCATGTTCGGCTTGCACAGAAGCCGAGCCGACAGGCGATGGCTGATGCGGTGGGGGGCCAAACAACGCCCGCTGCCCCACCTTCAGCACATCCATACAGCGCCAGCCTCTTGCCCCAGGGGAAGGTAACTCGGCTATAATTCGGGAAACGCCCTCACGGGACTCCTGCTCCCGGGGCTTCATGATTCCGGGACCAGCTTTCAAGGAGAGATCATGTCCTTATTTCAAGAGAGTATTCTGGAACTCATCAGCGAGACCTCCACCAATCTCCCTCCGGATGTCCGGCGGGCCATGGCCGACGGACTGCACTCCGAGACTCCCGCCACTCAAGCATCGCAAGCCCTCAACGTCATCGCCACCAACATCGACATGGCTACCCAGGACGAGGGGCCCATCTGCCAGGATACCGGGATGCCCACCTTCAAGATCAAGACCCCGGTGGGCGCCAACCAACTGCTGCTGCGGGAGGACCTCCGCCATGCCGTCGCCGAGGCCACCCGGCGGGGCAAGCTCCGCCCCAACTCGGTGGATTCGCTGACGGGCAAAAACAGCGGCGACAATCTGGGCCCCGGAACCCCCATCGTGCACTTCGAGCAGTGGGAGAACGCGGAGGAGATCGAGATCAAGCTGATCCTCAAGGGAGGCGGCTGCGAAAACAAGAACATCCAGTACTCCGTCCCCTGCGAGCTGCCCCACCTGGGGAGAGCCGATCGGACCCTGGACGGGGTTCGCAAATGCATCCTGCATGCCGTCTGGCAGGCCCAGGGGCAGGGGTGCAGCGCCGGAGCCCTGGGCGTCTGTATCGGAGGCGACCGCACCTCCGGATACACTCACGCCAAGGAGCAGCTTTTTCGAACCCTGGACGACACCAATCCCAACCCTCAACTGGCCGCGCTGGAGGACTACATCATGAAGGCCGGCAACACCCTGGGGATCGGCACCATGGGCTTTGGAGGGCAAGTAACGCTGATCGGCTGCAAGGTGGGTGTCCTCAACCGCCTGCCGGCCAGCTTCTTCGTGTCGGTGGCCTACGACTGCTGGGCCTTCCGGCGGCTGGGGGTCATCCTGGATGCCAGCACCGGGGCTCTGAAGCGCTGGCTCTATCGGGAGGACAAACCGGCGGCTCCCATGGCTGTCGGCGAAGGATTTCCACGCACGGGCAAGGAAGTCCGGCTGCAGGCTCCACTCACCGAGGAAAAAGTGCGCCGGCTCAAAATGGGCGACGTGGTCCTGGTCAGCGGTGAGATCTACACCGGCCGCGATGCCGTTCACGCCTATCTGATGAAACATGATTCTCCGGTGAAGCTGCAGGGCAGCGTGCTCTACCACTGCGGCCCGGTGGTTATGAAAGACAACGGCCATTACCGGATCACGGCGGCCGGGCCGACTACCAGCATTCGCGAAGAACCCTATCAGGCCGAGATCATCGAGCGATTCGGCATTCGAGCCGTGATGGGGAAAGGAGGCATGGGGGCCAGAACGCTGGCAGGGCTGAAAGCATCGGGCGCCGTCTACCTGAACGCCATTGGCGGGGCAGCCCAGTATTACTCCCGCTGCATCGAGGAGGTGCTGGGGGTCCACCTGCTGGAATTCGGCATTCCCGAGGCCATGTGGCACATCCGGGTCAAGGACCTGCCCGCCATCGTCACCATGGACTCCCACGGGAATTCACTGCACGCCGACGTGCACAACGCCTCGGCCGTTCTGCTGTCCAAGCTGGCCGAGCCCGTTTTTTCCTGAAGACCCGCCCCCCTTGCAGAGGCCGGCCAGGGAGAGGCGCTTTCGGCTCGAGCCCTTGCAAGCAGGAAGCGGACAGACTATATTGAGGGCTGCCGGACCGCCTCATGGTGCGGCACCAGCGAGCGGGAGTAATTCAGCGGTAGAATGCCAGCTTCCCAAGCTGGACGTCACGGGTTCGATCCCCGTCTCCCGCTCCATCGTTTCAGCAAGCCCATTAGAACTCGAAACCACTGCACCGCCGGTCTGCTCCCTTCCTGCCTGCCGCAACTCGGCCCTTGCTTAACCCGCATTTCTCACCAGGACGCTGAGCATCAGGTAGAAACGTGCTTGTCTTTAACATCTTGCGGCGCTTTGTTTGGAGTCTTCAGGGTACAGACTGTGCTGGGCGCGCCCTGGCTTGTCTTTTCCCCTTCAGCGCGCACATGCTCCCTTGAACGTAGTTCCGGCTACGCCCTTCGGTCACGAGCACGCCCTGAAGCGGAAAATCCTGCGCCAAGTTGCACTCTTGAGAAGAGTGCAACCCCCTGGTGAGAAATGCGGGTTAATCCTCCGCCCCATTCTCCGTTCCGGCCCCGCCGGGGTCTCGATGTTGCGGGCAGCCTGCCGGGGATACCCGGGCCGGTGTGCCGTTCCCGTCGCTTCCACCTTCAGCAGCGGATCTTCCTGCGGATGGCGACCTCGTTTCCGGGATCTGAGAAAATGCTGCGGGACAGGGTAGAAAGGAAAGACCTCACGGCATGAGCGAACACCCGCCCCCGACCGGGGCCCCAACCGCCCGCCCCACTGGCATCCGCTGGCTGGTCCTGGCCCTGGCCTGCGTGACCAGCTGGCTCCTCTACCTGCACCGATACTCGTGGGGCGTCATCAAGGCGGAGGTCAAGTCGGAGTTCGGATTCTCGGACACCCAGTTGGGGTGGCTGGACTCCGCTTTCAACCTGTCCTATGCACTGTTCCAGGTTCCCGGAGGCCTGCTGGGAGATCTGCTGGGGCCGGCCATTGTGCTCCCGGTCATCATCTTGGCCTGGTCCGGTTGCGTGGCCGGCACCGCCATGGTGGGACAGGCCTGGTCCTTTGCCGGAGTGCGCACCCTGTTCGGCCTGACCCAGGCCGGGGCCTACTCCAATCTCTCCAAGGTGACCCGCAGTTGGTTCCCCGCTTCGGTGCGCACCACCGCCCAGGGACTGATCGGATCTTTTTCCGGAAGGGCCGGCGGGGCCAGCGCCGCCCTGATTGTCGGCAGCCTGCTGCTAGGCTGGCTGCAGATGGAGTGGCGAGCCGCCATGCTCTGGCTGGCGCTGGCGGGGATCTGCTTCGCCGTTGCCTTTCGGCTGCTGTTCACTGACAGCCCGGCCAGCCACCCCTGGGCCAACCGGGCGGAACAGGTGCTGTTAGACGGCGAGGAGCCGGTCCAACCGCCGGCATCCGGCGCCGCTCCGCGTCTGGACCGAAGCCGGCCAGCCTTGGCCAACCTCGCCATGCTCATGCTTCACGGCGTGGCCAGCGCCGGCGCCGACATGCTCTACGTCTATTGGATCCCCCTGTTCCTGAGAGAAGCCAAGGGATTCGATCCCGTTCAAATGGGGATCTTCGCCAGTCTGCCCCTCTGGGGGGGAGCGGCCGGCGGAGCCTTTGCCGGGTTGCTCAACGACTGGCTGATCCGCCTCAGGGGCCGCAAGTTCGCCAGGAAAGCCGTGGGGCTGACGGGCAAGGTCCTGGCCTCCATCCTGGTGCTGATCAGCCTTGACCTGGAGGATGGCCGCCTGATCATGGTCCTGCTGGCGGGGGCCAAGTTTCTGACCGACTGGAGTCAACCCACGGTTTGGGGCACCATTACCGACATTGCCGGTCCGGCCTCGGGACGGGTCTTCGGGGCCGTCAACATGGCCGGCTCGGTGGGGGCCTTTGTTTCGGGGCCCGTCCTGGGATGGATCAAGCAACGGCTGGGCTGGCCGATTCTCTTTCAAACCATCGCCGGAGCCTACGTTTTCTCGGGATTGTGCTGGCTCGGCATCGACGCCACCCGGAAAGTGTTCACGACAGGAACCGCCCCCTCCTCCGAACCCAACCCCTAAGGAGTGCCTCGTGCGCCTCATCAACAACATCCGCCCCGCCATTCTCTTTTGGTGGCTGCCCCTGGCCTGCTGCTCGACCTGCGGTCTTGCCGCCGACGTTCTGAGGATGGAGAACGGTGACCGGTTGACCGGCGAGGTCGAAAGGGTGGCCGGTCAGCGAGTGTTCCTGAAAACCGCCTATGCGGGCACCATTCAGATCGATTGGCTGAAACTGGAGGGCTTCAGCAGCGACCGCCGGTTCGAAGTCGAGGTCGAACCCGGGCGCAAATACCGGGGGAAGCTGGTCCTGGCAGAAGGAAAACTCGAGGTCGCAACCGCCAAGGAGACGGTCGCTTTTCAGCGGGACCGGGTGGTGGGTCTGGTTCCCAAGGCCGAGAAGGGAAAAGGGAACCTGTGGCGACAGGTGGAGGGGACCCTGGACCTTGGCTACAACCTGACCCGCGGCAACTCTCAACTCGATCAGTCCTCTTTATTGGCTCAAGGTCTCTACGATCAGGGCCACTACAAGATCTCGGGGGAGGCTTCCTCCATCTTCGGCCGCCAGGACGATTCCGATCCCACCAGCCGCCAGACCGCGGGCGCCCGCTTCGACTGGTTCGTCAATCCCCGTGTCTTCCGTTTCGCCCTGGGCAGCTTTGAGCACGACGATCGCCAGAGGCTCAATTTCCGAACGGTTCTGGGAGGCGGTCTCGGCCGGACCCTGGTCAAGAGCAAAAAGACCGAGCTGGCCCTGCTGGGCGGCCTCACCTTTACCGGGGAAAGGTTCCGCGGGGACACCGGGACCCCCGAGGCGGTGGTCCGGCGCAGTGGAGAGGGGTTGGTGGGAGTGGAGTGGAAGACGGTCCTGATGGACAGGATTCACCTGAGCAGCAAGCTGACGGCTCATCCCAATCTGGGTAGCTCGGAAGACTACCGCCTTGCCTACGACGGTTCCCTGAGGTTTCCGCTCACCAAGAAGCTGAGCTGGAGCCTGCGCTTCTATGACCGGTTTGTCAGCAGGCCTCCGGTCCCGGTGCGACGGAACGATTCCGGGCTGATCAGCGCCTTCGGCATCGGCTTCTAGCCCGCATTTCTCACCAGGGGGTTGCACTCTTCTCAAGAGTGCAACTTGGCGCAGGATTTTCCCCTTCAGCGCGTGCTCGTGACCGAAGGGCGTAGCCGGAACACCATTCGAGGGAGCATTGTGCGCGCTGAAGGGGAAAAGACAAGCCAGGGCGCGCCCAGCACCGTCTGTACCCTGATGACTCCAAACAAAGCGCCGCAAGATGTTAAAGACAAGTACTTTTCTACCTTATGCTCAGCGTCCTGGTGAGAAATGCGGGCTCGCCGGGCATTGCAGCCAGGCCATTCTGTCGTTGAATAATCCCCGTCCCCGGCATAGAATGGGTGGCCTTGTCCCGTTCCCATTCTCCCTATCCATATCCGATGACCCTGTTTCGCCGAAGAAGGCAGATCCTTCCCCCATTCCGCCCGGCGAGGCCGGCGGCCGTGGTCTGGCTGTTCTGGATTCCGGTTCTGCTGCTTGCCTGGGGCGCGGCTTCCGTCTACCTGGCCGACTCTTTCCTGTCGCCGCAGGTGCTGTCCGGGGACGCCGACCGCTACCAGTTTCAGACGTTTGCCGGGACCCAGGTGATCACCGCGGCTCCCCTCCAGCTTCCGGATCGGATTTCGCTGCTGCTGTTGCCCGGAAACTACTCCGAACGGGGCTGGCAGGAGGTCGAGCGTCGGGCGCGCCAACTGGCGATGCTGGAGAACCGGCTGAATCGATTTCGGCTTCACGTCCTGGCGGACGGCAGGCTCAGCTCCTGGGAGACCTCTGCAGCCACGCTCCCGCACGACGTGGCCGGGTTGAGATCGAGCAGCGCGGGGGCGGACTCCAGCCAGACGGAACCGCCGGCCGCAACCGATGAAGGGGCGGCGGGAAGCTACCAGGAGGTGGGGCAATATCTGCCAGCGCCCTCGGTCCCCTGGGAAACCCTGATCGTGATCGCTCCGGAGGGAGAGATCGCCGACCAGGAGCTGAAATCCTACTGCTCCGCCTATCTGGCCGACCGATTCGGCCGGGAAAGGGTCCGTCTGGTCTTTTGGCGGCTCCCTTCCGAGGCGACTTCCGAGGTGCAGCCAACCGACGGGGAATCGGAGGACGGCGGGACCCAGGATGAGGCTGCCGCGAGCGACGGGGTCTGGGCCACAGTCGCCCGATCCACCTGCGGATCCGTCATAGGAACCGTGGGCGAGTTGAGCCAGGCTCTGCTGCCGGCCTCCTGTAGCGAGATCCCCATGCCGGAGGTCGCTCTGCCCAAGGGAGTCTTTCAGTACCGGGCCCGACTGGTGGATCGGGCGGATGGCCAGGTGGTGACGGAATTTCCGGCGCTGTCCCGGTCGCTGGACGGCGGGACGGTCTCGCCTCGGGATTTCTCCCGGCTGCTGCACGCCCTGCGGAATGCCCGCCAGGCGGAAGCTCAAAAGAACGGTGAAATACTCCAGGCTTCGCTCAGGGAAGCCCTGGAACTGAACCCCTTTCACCCACCCACCCTCAGGTTTGCCTCACAGGTCTACCGCCGCCAGGGAGAGCTGAAAACCGCCCTGAGGCTGATGACTCCCCTCGCCTCGCTGATGCCTGGCGACGCCTCGGTCTTCACCGACATCGGGGACCTTCACTTCAATCTGCAGGAGTGGGAGCAGAGCGAGCAGGCCTACCGGCGGGCCATCAACGCCGATCCGGACCGATCGGCTGTCCTGGCCAAGCTGATCGGGATCCGTGAGGCCCAGGGAGAGCTTTCCCGAGGACTGCAGGAGATCGGTGACGCCCTGCAGCGCTTTCCGGAGGATTCCAGCCTCCACGCCCGCCGGGGCAGTTTGCTGGAGAAGTCCGGCCGGGTCGAGGAGGCTTTGGAGGCGTACGGCAGAGCCGTCGAAGTCAGCCCCGAGCTGGGAGAAGGGTACCTTGGACTGGCCCGAATCCATCTGGCGCGGGATCGGCAGGACCAGGCCCGGGAGGTGCTGCAACAGGCCGCCGGTCGGATTCCCAACGATCCCGAGCTACAGATGCGTTACGCCGGCTTCTGTGAAAAGGAAAGCCTGGATGAACAGGCTCTCGACTTTTATCGCAAAGCCTGCCATGCCGATCCGGGATTGCCCGGCGCCTATCTGGGGCTGGCTCGGGTTCAGATGAATCTGGGGGAAATCGATGAGTCCCTGGCCACCACACGCAAGGGGCTGCAAGCCACCCCCCGCTCGGTGGAGCTTCACCAACTTCAGTGCGAGCTCCTGAATCAAAGCCACCGGATCCCGGAGATGCGGCGGGCGGTCGAAAACGCGGCCAGGACCTTTCCCGAAAATTCCGAGGTCCTGGCCAGGCTGGCCAGGGTTCGGGACGTCTTCGGATATCGGGCTGCCGAAGCCTACGAGGGCCTGGTGAAAGCCCTGGAAGCCGAGCAAGCGAATTCGGACCGATTGGAACCGGTGCTGGAACGGGGGCTGGTGGTGGCCTTGCGGGACGGGGACCGAGCCCGGGCTGCCCGCATGGCCGCACGGTTGCGCCAACTGGGCAGAGGGGACATTCCAGCCATCAATCCAATCGCCGCATCGAAGGCAAAGAGAGGCTCCATGGTGGTCCCCGGCGGCGTTCGCGGTCTGGCGCGTGCAGCCGGCTTGCAGGAGGATACGCCCGCTGAGACCTTCGTTTCCGACTTCGTCTCCCACCTGACACGCCGAACCTATGGAAAGGCCGGAGCCGGGTATGTCCAGGCGTTGCGCTACTACTTCGACTCGGTTGCGGCTCTACGGACCTTGGCAAAGTCGAGGAAGCTGGAGTTTCAGATCCTTCTGGAAACCGGGAACGAATCGCGCCTCAAGAAAACCCGAGAGGTCCTCACCCTATTGGGGTGGGCCATCAGACGGTCCGAGGGAAGGATCCGTGTGGAGCTGGGCACCGATGAATTGGCTGCACTCAGACAAACCTTTTCCTCGGCGCTGGGCGTGGACGAGATGGAGATGAAGACGCAACTGGAGGCCGGAGCCTCGTACCGGTTGACGTTTACCGATCAGGTGGTGCCGATCATCTTCCAAGAAAGGTTCTGGTTGAGGCGTTTCTTTGACGGGAATCGGCCGGTCGGGGGCCTGTTGAGAGCGTTCGCGGAGAATATCGCCTCCGCCCGGCTCTACGCGGGGCTGGCGGCAATGAACGATGAGGCCCGGCGGCTGGTGGTGGAGACCTACACCAGCCGGGAACTGCTGGAGGTGTATCCGAACAGCCTGCTGGCTTACGGTTCAGCCCTGTCCGCCCGCGAGGGGCGGCTGATGCTTCCCGGCGGGGCCGCGGCGGCGCCGGCCTGGGAATCGCTTCTGGGGGTCCGCCCCGATAGACCCAAGCGGTTTGTGCGGCGCCTCTTTTCCCAAGACCGCGGCAAACCCATGGCCTTCTATCACACCCTCATCAACCTGCCGGAAGAGAACCAACGGTTTCTCACTCGTAGCCCGGGCCGGTTGGCCAAGTTCTACGCGGCCTTTCCCTTCACGGGTTCCGAGGAAGCCAAGCGGCGCATTGTCAACCATCGCATCCCCTTCAGGAGCCTGGTGCGGGAACTGCCGCTCGACGCGGAGGGGCGGGTTCGATTCCCGGGCAGTGCCAGGGTCTGGGGCGTTTCGCACGGATGGTCCGGCAGTCCGGAAGACATTCAGAATTCCGCGGGGCTGGCCGCCCCGGTCGTCGACCCTGAAGCCGAGGACGAAATCCTGCTTCAGCTGCCCCTGGACGAGTATCAGTTCGGCATGAAGAAGTACAGCAGGGTAGAGAACTTTCTGGCGGTGGTGCATCTCGAGCGGCACTGGACTCGCCCCATGGCGGAGGAGTCCGCCCTGCTGCTTTCCCGAAACTACCCCAAATATCGCGAGATCTTTCCCTATCTGGTGTCTTTGCCGAAACGCTCGACCCAGCAACTCCAATGGTTCTTCCAGGCAGCCCACAACATTGAGCAGGTGGACCTCGCCAGCTTGAACGACACCCTGGGTCTGTTCCACGGGTTGCTCCAGACCCTGGTGCTCTTTTCGGAAAACCGTGCGCTGGAAGAGTCGGAGATTGCCTCGATTCTGGATGTTCTCTGCCAGAAATTTGCCGACGCCCGGACCAACTCGGACTTCACTCAGGCCGCCGTGGCCATCCTGAGGCATCTGGAGCGGGCCTTGCCCTCGCCGCCGCCTCCCGAGGAGACCGGGCCCTCATCTCCCCCGCGGCGCAACGCCAGCCGCTTGAAGATCCTGGCGCCGCAACCGGCCGGCATCGACGCTCAATTGATGGCGGCCCTGGGAGGGAGATCCAGGGAAGTCGAGTTCGAGTCCGACGGCCGGATGGCCGCCATCGATGCCGGCTCGATTAATCGGGAAAGAATCGAGGAGGTCTTGAGGCTGCAGCGGGTCCCCTCTCTGACGGGCCTGCTGGAGCTTTACGATGCGGCAACGGCAGCCGGGGGGGGGCGGGACAAAGCCGTCCTCGACACTTTCAAGAGGGCTCTGGCGGAACTCCATACGCTGGAGCAACAACTGGAGAACCAGTTGACCGAGGCGCAGCAGGGAAACGCGACCTTTCTGCAGGGACGCCGGACCTCAAAGTGGATTCGCCAACTGAACGTTGCCACAGCCAACGGCAACCGCTCGGACTCCCTTCCCCGGTTGTCTCAGGAGCTGGTCAGCCAGCTCGGCGGAAGTCTCAAGGACGCTCTGGTCGGATGGGTCTATGCCTACTATTTCTCTCCCCGGGACCTGGTGGTGGCTGAAGATCCGCTGCTGACCAGGAAGCACCAGTTCCACGTCACCCTTGGCCGCGGCCGTCGCTATTATTGGCCGGCGGCATCCCGGCAGACACTGCGGCGCCAGACCGGGAACTATTTGCGGGGGCCGCTGTGTCAGATTGCGACCTTGACGGGAGAGATCGGACTAGTCAAAGCCGAAGCCGAGGAATCCATCGGAACCGACCCGGTGGTGGAAGGATTCGCGGCGGCCCAGCTTTCCGGGGTGAGATCCCTGCCCTGGTCGCACCTCAACCCGCTCACCATGCACCTGGTGGCATTGAAGCTTCGGTTGGCTCGGGAATTCCTGGCCCGGTCAGCCTTGCAGCAGGATCTGCAACCGGATCTGGCACAGGTTGTCGAAGGATTGCTGGGGGCCACCCGCAGGGCTCAGTTGCTGGAGGCTGTGTCCAAGCAGGAAATGGAAGGGGTGTTTGCCATGCTGAGCTCCTCCGACCTCTACTATCTGGGGAATCGGCTGTGGGACCGGAAGCAGGCCGCTCTCCTGGGAGATGGGCCGGTCCGGGAAGCGTTGGAGCGCGTCTCGGCCCTGGTGCCGCCCCACCAGGATCGATTTTTTGCCGGGTCCGAGCTGGGGAATCGGGCCTATTGCAAACGGCTCCCGCCACCACCCTACGAAGAGTTCAACAATGCCTTGCTGACCCACCACCTCTCCCGGCGATTGGGTCATCTGATGCTGACGCTGGCCGAGTCGGCCGACCGGTCCGGGCTGCCCCTGGAAGCCCTGGCCCTGGTGGCGGAACCGGCCGTGAGGCACTTGGCCCTCAATGCTCAAATGAATAACAGCGCCGACTGGCGAGCAGCTCTTCGGGCCATGTCCCGGCTCCCTCTGGAGGAGTTGGTGCGCCAAATGACCCAGCCGGAACCGAGTTATTAGGCGGGAGCAATCTCATGAGTATCCTTCGCGGTTGGATGACCTTGGCTCTCTTCCTGGGAACCCTGCAAACGGCAGCGCCCCAGGGAGATGGGGGAGCCCACCCGTTCCCTACCCGGCTGGCGCAGACGGGGAGGGACAGGCCAGCGGGCCGAATCCCGGAGATCGGCAAGCTGCTGTCCGGCCAGGGCGGCCGGCAAGCCCATGTCCTGGAAATCAGCACCCGAGGCCTGCCCTTCATGGGTTCCGAAGAGGCGAAGGTGACCCTGATCGAGTTCTCGGACTACCAGTGTTTTTTCTGCCGGCGCCACGACCGGCAAGTCGCTCCCCGCATCGTCAAGGAGTACGTCGAAAACGGCCGGGTGAAGTATATCTTTGCAGATTTCCCGCTGGCTTCCCACCCCGGGGCATCCAAAGCCGCCCAGGCAGCCCACTGCGCCGGCGATCAGGGTAAATACTGGGAAATGAACGATCTATTGTTCCGGCACCCCGAATCCCTCACCGAGGCAGCGCTCCGAGCTTTCGGCAGCAGTCTGGGTCTCGACAACCAGGTCTTGCTGGACTGTGTCGAAAGCGGCAAGCACGCCCAACGGGTCCAGGATGGCCTGAGTGAGGGCAAAAGGGCCGGAGTCCGGGGAACCCCCTCCTTTTTCTTTGGGTTGACGGACCAGGCCAGGCCCAGCATCAGGGTCCGAAAAACGCTGACCGGAGCCCACCCCTATCCCGCCTTCAAGAAGATAATCGAGGACCTGCTGGCGCATTGACCCGCGAGACGGTTCCGCACAGGTAGCCGAGGGCGCCCGTCAGATTTTTGAGCAGCCGGCCGGTATCCCCCGGGAGCGCGGGCGTCCCGCCCACATCCCGTCCCCGCCAAGGCATCGCTGCCCGGGCCACCAGTAGTTGCTCACGGGACGGCGTGTTCGCCCCCCACCGGCTCGTCTGCGGGCTACGCCCTGGTCTCGCCGACTCCCCCTCCAGGGGGGAGTGATCTTGCGGCCTGCACAAGGCTCCTTGCCCAAACCTTGGCAAGGTGTAAACCATGTTCCCGGTTTATTGTGTAAAGGATGTTTCCGGTTTGTACCGCGGGAATCACTCCCCCCTTGAGGGGGAGTCGCAGAAGCCGAGCCGCCAGGCGAAGGCTGATGCGGTGGGGGGGGTGCCGTCGAAGCAGCTTCGTCGTCCTTCGTGGCCCTTCGTGGATTTCTTTTTTTTGCGGATGCCTATTCCTGGGACTCCCGGCTGCTGCCGGAGGCGGGAGCCGCCGGTTGGGGCGTCTCTGAAGCCGCCACTTCATCCAGCGGCGGCCGGCTGGACCACCAGGAGGCCAGCATGGCGCCCGACATATTCATCCAGGGTCCGAAAACGGCCGAAGGCAAGGCCGCCATCGGGCTTTGCCACACCTTGACCGCCAATCCCGAAGCCATGCCTCCGTTCTGAAGGCCGACTTCGATGGCCACGGTGCGGGAGTCGGTTTCCCCCAGGCCCAGCGCCCGCGCGCCTCCATAGCCGAAAAGATAACCGACAACGTTGTGAACCACCGCGGCCACGATGATGGTCAGGACGAAGCCGCCGGCAAGCAGCGAGTCGCGGGACAGGGAGGTGATGATTCCGATGATGAAGCAGATCGAAAACATGGAGATGAACGGCAAGGCCCTCATGATGGAGGTGGAAACCATCTTGAGGTTGGGGTGGGTGGTTCCCAGTCTTGTCAGGATGGTATTGGCTACCAGACCTCCCGCCACCGGGAGAATGATCATCTTGATGATGGCGACCATCATGGCGAAAAACTTGACTTCCACGTAGGTGCCGGCCAACAGTTTGGTCATGGTGGGCGTCATGAGCGGCGCGGCCAGGGTGGAGCAGGAGGTCATGGTGACGGAGAGGGCCACGTTCCCCTTGGCCAGGAAGGTCATCACGTTGGAGGCCACCCCCCCGGGACAGGAACCGATCAGCACCATGCCGGCCGCGATCTCCGGATCCGAGGTGGTCAGCATTGCCAGCCCCTTACCTACGAAGGGCATGACCGAAAACTGAAGGACCAGACCGATGATCACTGCTTTGGGAAAGGTAAATACCCTGAGGAAGTCACCGGGAGTCAACTGCGTGCCCATGCCGAACATGATGATCTGTATGAGCGGGACCATCAGCGTGCTGAGCTCGAACCCGGACCAAGTGTGAAAGGCGGCGGGATAGAACATGGCGACGGCCACGAAGGCAGCCACCCAAAGCGTGAAGGCAAAGGCCGAATAGCTTCGGCTCTTGCCGACGGCCACCGCCAGCAAGCTGAACAGGAGAATGACCGCCGGTCCGACGAATTGCGCCGCGCCGGTGGCCAGGAAGACCGGGATCAGCAAGAAGGAAAGCAGCGCCAGCAGCAGGCAGGCACGGCAGGCACCGCGCTGGGACGGGCTGGGCCGCTTCGTGTCGTCTGACGATGCCATGGGGTTCATTGGTAGCGGGCCATGCCGATCGATGTGAGCGGAGAGACCGGGTTACAATTGCGCTGGCCCCCCGGTCCGCTCCCGGCTTCCTGTCGGTCGGGCCGACAGGGACGATGGGTGGAGGTTCCTCTGCCCCGTGGATGTCAATAGAGCTGGCGCGCCCGGAGGGATTCGAACCCCCGACCTGCGGCTTCGAAGGCCGACGCTCTATCCGGCTGAGCTACGGGCGCTGCAAGTACGGTAGCTCAAAAGCTCGGCTGATTATAGCCGAGTGGGGGGTGGCAGGCAAGACAGGCGGGGGAGCCGGGTGTGCCGATCGAACCGGGAGAGGACCACCCAAGCCCGCGGGGATTGCCGATCGTGTCTCCCGACAACTACACCGGATGGCGGTCCCCGGGTTCCCGCGGGAACGATAAGAAAACCCTGGAGGAGAAATTATGAAAGTCAGCCGGATGGAATGCCTGCATGCCGATGCGGGATGTCGCAACTTCGACTACCTCAAGGTCACCACCGACGACGGTCTCACCGGCTGGAGCGAATTCAATGAATCCTTTGGCGGGATGGGGGTCTCGTCCGTGATCGAACACCTGGCGCCCACGCTGCTGGGCCGAGACCCCCGGGCGTACGAGGCCATTGTCGCCATGCTCTATGCCGTCAGGCGCCAAGCCAGTGGGGGACTGGTACAGCAGGCGTTGGGGGCCATCGAGAACGCGCTGCTGGACCTCAAGGCCAAAGCCCTGGGGATTTCGGTCAGCGAGATGCTGGGCGGACCGGTGCGTGACAGGATCCGGCTCTACTGGTCCCACTGCGGAACCTACCGGGTGGCCTGGCACGAGGAGATGGGCATTCCTCCCGTGAAGACGCTGGCGGACGTGGTGGCCCTGGGCAAGGAAGTGGTGGCCCTGGGATTCACGGCTTTGAAGACCAACATTTTCCTTCTGGATGGCAAGCCGCGCCTGCACATTCCCGGATTCTCCCTGGTGGACGAATACCCCGCCCTGAACGCGGAGCGGCCGGTCCTGCGGGCCATGTGCGACCAACTGGAAGCCTTCAGGGAAGGCGCCGGTCCCAACATGGATATCCTGGTCGATCTGAATTTCAACTTCAAGACCGAGGGGTTCCTGAAGATGGCCCGGGCCATGGAGCCCTTCGATCTGCTGTGGGTGGAGGTGGACAGCCGGGATCCCAAGGCGCTGCGCTGGATTCGCCGCGGCACCCGAATTCCGCTGGCCTCGGGTGAATGCCTGTTCGGCAGGCGCGACTACAAGCCTTACCTGGACCGGCAGTCCATGGATGTGGCCATCATCGACGTTCCCTGGAACGGCTTGGCCGAATCTCTGAAAATAGCCTCCCTGGCCGACATCCACGAGGTGAATGTGGCTCCCCACAACTTTTACAGCCCCCTGGCCACCATGATGAGCGCGCACTTCTGCGCGATCGCTCCCAACGTGCGTATCATGGAGATCGACCTGGATACGGTGCCCTGGTACGACGACTTGGTGACCGTGAGGCCCAGGATCGTGGAGGGGTATCTGCACCTGCCCGCCGGACCGGGCTGGGGTACCGAGGTGAATGAGGAGGCGGTCCGGGCTCACCCCCCAAGGGTGAAGCAGTGGAAGTTCTCTTGAGGTCAGGATCTGCCGCGGGGGGGGGCTCAGCCTTGATTCTCGCTCGCCGCTGCCTTTGAGGAGATCCCGGGGTAGCTCTCGAGGGTGCCTTCCCGACCGATCTGTACCGAAAAGGTCCCATCGGCCTGCACCGAGGCTTTGATGAACTGGCCGGCCTCCCCCTCGGGGTTGGCAATGAACCGAGGCTGGGCATTCAACTCGGCACCGGTCCGAAGGTTGCGATGAACCTGCCAGAGGGTTTCAATTCCGCCCACCCCCATCAGGGTCTTCATGGTTTCCGGTTCCGCCCCTTTCGCGGGAGCGTTGTTGATGACGACGACGCGGGGGCGAATGCTCTCAATCAGAACCGGGTTGTTGCTTGAGTCCAGTCCGTGGTGGCTGATTTGAAACAGATCCACCGCTCCGACCCGGTTCACCGGGCAGACCAGCTCGGCTTCCATCTCCCAGGTCAGGTCCCCGGTGTCCAAAAACGAAAACTTGCCGTAGGCCAACAACAGCACCAGGCTCAGGGCATTGTCGGTTTCATCCGGTGGTTTGGTTGTCCTGGTTCCGCAAAACGGATTGGGAGAGAAATTTCCGGCCGTCGGCAGAAACTCTCCCGCAGAGGCCAGGCAGTGCAACCCCACTTTCGGCAGCCCTGCTGACTGCCTCAGCGGGATCTCATCGCCGGGATTGAGTGTCCGGGAACGTCCTTGGGTAGTTTCCCGATACCTGGCGATTGCCGGCTTTGCCTGTTTCAAATCCGCTTGGGAAGCGTAGTCTTTATCGTCGGGGAAACCCCGATCATAGAAATTCCTGATGGGGATCCGCTGATGAACTCGGGTTGCTCCGGCGTAATGATCCCCATGCCAGTGGGTGGCCACAAAATGGTCGATCTGAGTCAGGCCGGCAACCTGGCTGGCCACACGATGGATCCGGGAGGCGTGGCTCTCCCTGTCCTCTCCGGCATCCACCAGGACCGACTCGCCACCGGGAGTGACGATCAGAGTGGCCGCTCCCCCATCGACATCAATCCAGTAGATTTCCATTGGTCGAGCTGACTTGGCGGCGGCCTCCTCCGAAACGGGGGCTTGCTCGGTGGCGGCGCACCCGGCCAAAGACAGAACCATGGGGATCAGAGCCAGAAAAGCCTTCAGCATGGGGCCTCCTTTGTGTCACGGGCTATGGATGACCAGGGAAGGGTGCGGCGGAGTACGGTCCATGGGCTTACACCCACGGCTAGATGCGAACGCCGCATTTGCGGCTTGGCTCGCCCCCCGTGCTCGCGCCCGGGGCCGATTCCATTTGAAAAGTCCTTCCCCCTGCAGTGTCGAGGTGTAGAGGAGAGCGGCGAAGCCGCGGTTGGCGAGGGTCACCCGGCGAAAGGCCACCTACAAGTCTTCCCTATAGAGCGGCGTAGCCGTGCCAGCATTTAGCCCCGGTCGTGAGCCCGGGGTCGTGTGAATTCCCACCCCCGCAGCCGCGTGCGCGGCGGATTAGTAGCCGGGTCCCGGGGCCTCTGACGTCTAGGCCAGGAGCTGCTTCACCACAGTTCCGTGCACGTCCGTCAGGCGGAAGTCTCGTCCCTGGAAACGATGGGTCAGCCGGGTGTGGTCAAACCCGAGCAGATGGAGCATGGTGGCGTGCAGGTCGTGCACGTGGACCTTGTCTTTCACCACGTTGAAGCCCAGGTCGTCCGTCTCTCCCAGGGTAGTGCCGGGGCGGATGCCGCCGCCGGCCAGCCACATGGCGAAGGCGTTGGGATGG
The DNA here is from genome assembly GCA_965262635.1 of Candidatus Versatilivorator sp. Classification (GTDB taxonomy): domain Bacteria; phylum Acidobacteriota; class Terriglobia; order Versatilivoradales; family Versatilivoraceae; genus Versatilivorator. Next base: position 69,391 of record OZ253547.1, read on the forward strand.
TGGTCGCGGCCGTCGGTTTCGGTCCCCTGGACCATGGGCGTGCGACCGAATTCGCCACCCCAGAGCACCAGGGTCTCGTCCAGCAACCCTCGTTGCTTGAGATCCTTTATCAGAGCCGCCGAGGATCGATCGGTATCCCGGCAGTTCTTCTGAATGCTCTTGGAGAGGTTGGCGTGCTGGTCCCAGGATTCATGGAAGAGCTGCACGAAGCGGACCCCTCTCTCCACCAGGCGCCTGGCCAACAGGCAGTTGTTGGCGAAGGAGGACTTCCCCGGCTCCGCCCCGTAGAGGTCCAGGATGGATTGGGGCTCCTTGGAAATATCCATGAGCTCGGGCACGCTGGACTGCATGCGAAAGGCCATCTCGAACGAGCTGATCCGAGTGGCGATTTCGGGATCGCCGATCGCTTTCAGCCGCATCCGGTTCAGGTCCCGAACCGTGTCGAGAGATGCCTTCTGCAGGCCGGAATCGACGCCTTTGGGGTTGGAAAGATAGAGCACGGGCTCGCCGGCGCTGCGGAAGGTCACGCCCTGGTGCATGGTGGGCAAAAAGCCGCTCCCCCAGCAGGCATTGCCGCCGCTGGGTCCCTTGGAACCCGAGCTGAAGACCACGAAGGAAGGCAGGTCCCGGGCCTCGCTGCCCAAACCGTAAGTAGTCCAGGCTCCCAGGCTGGGCCGGCCAAACTGCTGGGATCCGGTGTTCATCAGGATCTGGCCGGGGGCGTGGTTGAAGGCGTCGGTGGTCATGGATTTCACAATGGCAATGTCATCGGCGACACTGCCAAGGTGGGGCAGCACCTCGGATATTTCGGCATTGCATTGGCCCTGGCGGCTGTACTTGAACTTGGGACCCAGCAGCTTGGAATGGGGGTCGATGAAGGCCGCCCGGTAGCCCTTGAGCAGCTCGGCCGGCGGCAGGGTCCCGTCGAACCGGGTCAGTTGGGGCTTGTGGTCCAGCAGTTCCAGGTGGCTGGGCGCCCCCGCCATGAAGAGAAAGATGACGTTCTTGGCCTTGGGCGCGTAGTGGGGCGCCTTGGGAGCCATGGGATCGCGGCGGTCCTGCGTGACGGCGGCCAGACCGGTTTCTCCCAGCAGGTGGCCCAGCGCCACCGATCCCAGGCCGACGCCGCACTGGGCCAGAAACCAGCGGCGGGAGATCTCATGGGAATCCGTAATTCCGGTTTGATCCTGATTGCTCATGGCTTCTTCCTTATTCCTTGCTGATGGTCTCATCCAGGTTCAGTAGCACGCGGGACACGGCCGTCCAGGCGGCCAACTCGACCGGGGTGGCCCCGTCCGGCAGCCGCGGGCGTTCGGTAAGATCGTATCCGGCCAGGTCCCAGGGGCTGACCCATCCGTCGGCCAGCCGATGCTTCTGTTCACTCAGGAAAGCCAGCAGCCGGCTGATCTCGGCCCGGGTGGGCTGCCGTGCGAGGCAACGGCGAAAGGCGTAGGTGAGCCGTTGCTCCCGGCTGTCTCCTCCGTCGCGCAGCGTGCGCAAGGCCAGGGCTCGAGCCGCTTCCAGGAAGACCGGTTCGTTGAGAGTCGTCAGCGCCTGCAGGGGAGTGTTGGAGAGAGGCCGGCGCACGCAGGACGATTCTCCGCTGGGAGCGTCGAAGGTCTGGAGCATGGGGTAGGGAACGGAGCGGTAGCGGAAAGTATAGACACCCCGCCGGTAGCGGTTCCATCCCTGGGCCTCGTCCCAAACCTTGGCGCTGAAGCTGGCAGGCCGAACGAAGAGAAACTTGGGTGCGGGCGAGTAAACGCTGGGACCGCCGATCTCGGGACGCAGGAGGCCGCTGGCGGCCAGAGCAATGTCGCGGACCACTTCGGCATCCACTCGAAATCGTGGGCCCCGGGCCAGCAGGCGGTTGTAAGGATCCTCACGGTACTGTTGGGGAGTCGCCCGAGACGACTGGCGATAGGTGGCCGAAGTCACGATGAGACGATGCAAGGATTTCAGACTCCACCCCTGCTCCATGAACTCGACCGCCAGCCAATCCAGCAGCTTGGGGTGAGAGGGCGTCTCGCTTTGCTTCCCCAGGTCTTCGCTGCTTCGGACCAGGCCGGTGCCGAAATACCCCTGCCAGACTCGATTGACCAGGGTACGGGCGGTTGTGGGAGCCTTGCGTTCCACCAGCCAACGGGCGAAAGCCAACCGGTCGGCGGGCTCTTCCCCCGGCAGAGGGTTGAGAAAGGCGGGCACCCCCGGACCGACGCGCTTGCCCGGACGAAGGAAATCCCCCCGCTCCAGCAGGTGGGTGGGGCGAGGCCGTTGGCGCTCGGCGAGCACCAACTGGGTGGTCCCCTGGGGGTGTTGGGGCCACAGCTCCTCGATTCGCTCATTGAAGCGGCTCCACTCGGGCACGGTGGTCCGCCAATAGCTGAAGACCTCCCGGACCTGTTGGGGGGTGCGCCGGGAGGCCGGAATGGAAAGAATCTCCCGGACTTTTTTGGGCAAGGGATCGGCCTCGGCGCCGGCCTCGGCGGTGATCGAGAGCCGGAAGCGCCCCAGGTTGCGGTTTCGGGTTCCCAGGTTGTCGCCGCCCCCATGTTTCTGGTTGAGATAAAAGGTCAGGAGAGTGCCGTTTGCATGGTCGACGGGCTGCTCCGCCCGGAACACGGCTTTCCGCGGCTGGTTGCGTCTGACCGTGCCGGTATCCACGCCCCAGGCGGTTTCCTCCTTGCCGTCGATGGCAAAGGCCACCGGTCCGATGACCCGCGGCTTGCCGTCCTCCTTAACGGGGGTCAGCTCCAGGGGAGCGGGAACGATGTCGGCGGTGGCCGAGGCCACCTTGACCGGGCGAACCTGGTCGGGATGGTCCGCGGGAGCCGCCTCCACTTCAAATTCCGTCAAGGCGCAGGTACCGTTGATGGATCGCCCGGGCCCTCCCATGGGGAGGTCAGCATCGGTCATCAGCTCCAGGCGGAAGGCGGCGATAGGACGGTGGTCCGTCCTGATCGTCATCTCCACCCGGTGGCTCCCGCCCGTAGCCCCCTGAGCCAGGAAAGAGCCGTCCTCGAGGGGAAGGTACCTCTGGCCTTGAGTAGAAAAATCGTCCACCTCCGGTTGAACCACCGTCCATTGGGGCGGGTCGTAATTGAGACCGCGTTCCCATTTTTCCATCCGCGTTCGCCAGTCGGGGTAGCGCTGCTGCAACTCCAGCTCGACGTCCCGGATCCTTTGTAGCAAGGCTTCCCGCCGGCGCTGCTCTTCCAGCGTATAGACGGCGACCTTGGCCTCATGGGCGTTGTTCAGGAAAGCGAACAGCCGGTAGTACTCCTCCTGGGTCAGAGGGTCATATTTGTGGTTGTGACATTGGGCGCATTGGATGGTAATGCCCAGTATCCCCTTGCCCACCGCCTCCATGCGGTCGAACATGGCTTCCATCCGGAACTGCTCCGGATCGATGCCTCCTTCCAGGTTCATCATGGAATTTCGAAGGAAACCGGTAGCCACGATCTGATCCTGGGTGGCTCCCGGGAGCATGTCGCCGGCCAGTTGCTCGACAATGAACCGGTCGTAGGGCAGGTCGCGGTTCAGGGCGCGAATGACCCAGTCGCGGTAGAACCAGACGATTCTCGGCAGATCCTTTTCGAAACCGTCGGAGTCGGCGTAACGGGCGGCATCCAGCCAACGGCGCCCCCAACGTTCTCCATAATGAGGCGACCCCAGCAGGCGCTCCACTTGCTTGCGGTAGGCCTTTGAGCTGTCATCGGCCAGAAAGGCGTCCACCTCCTCGATGGTCGGCGGCAGCCCAATCAGATCCAGGCTGAGACGGCGCAGCAGTGTCACGCGGTCGACCTCGGCAGAGGGGGACAGGCCCTGGGCTTCCAACCCAGCCAGGACAAAGGCGTCGATCGGGTTGGCCACCCAGCTTGAATCCCTCACCCTCGGCAGCGCCGGCCGGGACGGAGATACATAGGCCCAATGGCGCTCGACTGCTGCTCCGGCCTCCCGGGCACTCTCCGGCCAGGCGGCGCCCTGTTCGATCCACTCCCGGATCAGCCCGATGGTTGCCGGGTCCAGCGGCTTCCCGCCCATGGGCATTTGCGCCTGGTCGCCCAGACCGGCCACCCGCTGGAAGAGCAGGCTCCGATCGGCATCGCCTGGCTCGACCACCCGGCCGGACTGCCCGCCGGCAAGCGCCAGAGGCCTGGAATCCAGCTGCAGCCCCGCCATCTGCTGCTCGGGGCCATGGCAGGAAATGCAGGAGGCCTGAAAGACGGGTTGGATATCCCGGAGAAAGTCCACCCTTGCGGGAGCCTCAGCCGGAGCACCCTGGGAGGAAGGCGCGATCTGAAGGCACAGGCAGGCGCCGACAATTGCCACGAACCCCGCGGCAGGGGTTCCGCAAAAAAGTTTCCAGAGCATGCCGATATGATAGCGAAAAACCCCTTGAAAAGGCAGTGAAATTCGGCGCGATCCTGCACTCGCCTCCTAACCGGTTCAGCGCTGTTGGGAAGGTGGCCTGGGCTCGGCCGCCCCATTCGCGGCTTAGCCGGAACCCCGGGCTGGCGCCCGGGGACGAAATTTGGAAGCGCTGACTCGACGACGGTTTCAGGACGGAACCTGTCCGGTGGTTTTTGTTTGCGGCCGCCCCGGCGGATGCCGATAATGGGGAGCGAAAATGGAACTGGTGCAAATCTCTACCCGGAGACCTTCATGAAAATCGAAGCCAAGGCGACCTTGCCGAAACGGAAACCGGCCGACCTGCTGGTGCTGCTGCTGGACAAGGAGCGGGAACTCAGCCGAACCGCCGATCCCACCCTGGGACCGCTTCTGGGGCAGCTTGCGCAGGATTATGGCGAGGGGAGGATCAAAAAGGAATACTTCAGCGCCAGCCCCAGTAAGGACGTGCGCCATGTCCTGGTGCAGCACACCAGCCTGGTGAAGCCCTACGATCTGCCTGAAAAAGTGAAGATCCTGGCGGCTCGGGCCCTGGACCAGGCCCATGACCTCGACCTGACTCAGGTGACCTTTCTGCTGAACGGCAAGGACGCCCCGGAGCTGTTCGGGGCGGTGGTGGAGGGGGTCGCCCTGGGCGGGTATCGGTTCGACAAGTACCGCAAGGAGAAGGACCGCTTTTGGGAAAGGCTTCGGGTCTCGCTCTGTGTGGCAGGCGCCAGACTGAAAGCGTGCCGGGAGGATCTGGCTCGGACAGTGCTGATTTCCGAGTGTGTGAATGGGAGCCGCGAACTGGTGAACGAACCTGGGGCCGCGGTCTACCCGGAGGTGATTGCCGATCGGGCGCAAGCGATCGGCAAGGAGCACGGACTCAAGGTTTCGGTGCTGGATGAGAGCGGCCTCAGCAAGGCGGGGCATGCCGGACTGCTTTGCGTGGGGAGCGGCAGCATTCACCCGCCGCGGCTGGTCAGCCTGGAGTATCGACCGGCCCGTCAATCCAAGGTTCGGTTGGCCCTGGTCGGCAAGGGGATCACCTTCGACACGGGCGGCATCTCGCTGAAACCCGGGGACAGGATGTTGGAAATGAAGGGGGACATGGCCGGCGGCGCGGCCGTCCTTTACGCCATGAAGGCCATCGCCCAGTTGCGGCCGGACATCAATGTGCTGGGCGTGATCCCCACGGCGGAAAACATGCCCGACGCCAAGGCCCAGCGCCCGGGTGACATCTTCGTCCCCAAGAACGGCAAGTCGGTGCAGGTGGACAACACCGATGCCGAGGGACGCCTGGTTCTGATCGACGGATTTGAACGGGCCGGGGAGTGGCGGGCGACCCATATCGTCGATATCGCCACCCTGACCGGCGCCGTGGTGCGGGCGCTGGGTCCAGGCTACGCCGGAATCATGGGAAACGATTCCGAACTGGTTCGGAGGGTGATCGGAGCGGGCGGGAGCCAGGGAGAACTGCTGTGGGAGCTGCCCCTTCCGGAGGAGTACCGGGAATTTCTCAAGACCCCCTACGCCGACGTCAACAACATCGGGGGCTCGCATGCCGGAGCCATTACGGCCGGCCTTTTCCTGCAGGAGTTCGTTCCGCAGGGCGCGTCCTGGGCCCACCTGGACATCGCCGGCCCCTTTCTTTCCGGCAAGGCCTGGAAATACTACCAGGCCGGAGCCACCGGTTTTGGGGTCAAGACGTTCGTGGAGTTGTGCCGGCGATTCTCCGGCCACTTCCCCGCATGAGGGATTGCGGAACGGCTCACTCGGCTGGCTTATCGGGAACTTCCTCGCTGACCGTGATCTTCACGTCGGCTTCAAAGCGCTTGTAGTTCTTGTAGGTGACGATCTCTCGGATCCGAATCCGTTGACCCGGAAAATCCAGCACGTCGTCGGCCCGGGTGTAGACGGGAAACCAGTACCTGCCATCGACCATCTGCCGGTAGGTCTCGAAGCGGGGGAACCGTTGATCCCGGTTCTTTCTGGTGACGCGATAAACCGTCTTCCCGTTGGTTTTCACAATCTGCAGTTCCTGATCGTCCACCCAGATCTTTCCTTCAAAATAACGCTCTTTCCCCCGGATCACCTTGGGAATGACCTCAAAGACGTAGGTGTCGATCTCGTCAACCAACTCCTTGCCCAGGTAGGTCAGGCCGTACTTGCCGACGTCGGCGGTGGTGAGGACAAAGGGAAAGATATTTTGTATGTCGTCGAGGTCCTCCTGAGTGAGCTGGATGCTGCGCAAGGTGCTTTGGGGAGCCCTCAGGATCTTCTCGATCCGCCTGCCGCGATTGTCGAACAGGATGTCCGACAACGTGTGGTAGCGCTGGCCCGTCTTTCCCCCCTCGAGGGTCAGCACTTCGACGCTCACGCTCTGCCGGTAGAGATAATTCTCCCGGGCCTGTCGAAATTCCGCTTCCTTGGCCGCGAATTGCCGGATAATTTCCTCCACGGGAATCGGCGGCATTTCATCGCGGAGGTCGGAGGCCGCTGCGACTGCCCCCAGGCCGGCGCCGCTCGCCGATATCCAGATCAGCGCTGAAACCATCAACCACCTTTGAGCCATTTCTCCCTCCTGGACGGTTGCCGTTCCCTCGGCCGGAAAAGGTGTCCGGCCAAAATGCTGGGCGTGATTATCGGGCGATGTGCTCCTGATGACGAACCTTCAGAGACCTGCCGGCATTTCTCACCGGGTTGCTGCGCACATCATGCAAGACAGTCTATCATCGACATCTTAGCGGCCCCGTTTCCAACCCCTCCGGGTACGGACGGTGCTGGGAGCGCTCTGGGTTGTCTATGGCGTGCACGGGTTCGCTCGGTCATAGTGCCTGCTAAACTTTTTCGGTGGCGAGCACGCGTTGACGGAAAAACTGCTTTTGCCATGAACGTGGCCCTTTCACAAATGCAGACCGGGTGAGCGGAGGTTCGCCCAAAAAAAAAGCCTCGAGCAGCTCGAGGCTTGTAAATCCCGGCGGTGTCCTACTCTCCCACCCAGTTACCCGGGCAGTACCATCGGCGCTGAGGGGCTTAACTTCCGTGTTCGGGATGGGAACGGGTGTGACCCCCTCGCTAGAATCACCGGAATGACAACAACTGATAACTTCAGGAATCCTCGCAAGCTCGTTTGAATGCTAAAGATTAAAGATAGATGGTCAAGCCGAACGACCGATTAGTACTGGTTAGCTGAAGCCATTACTGACCTTACACACCCAGCCTATCAACGTAGTGGTCTACTACGGGTCTTCTTACCTTGCGGTTGGGAGATCTCATCTTGGAGTGGGCTTCACGCTTAGATGCATTCAGCGTTTATCCCGACCGAACGTAGCTACCCAGCGACTGCCTCTGGCGAGACAACTGGTACACTAGAGGTTCGTCCATCCCGGTCCTCTCGTACTAAGGACAGCCCTCCGCAAATCTCCTGCGCCCACATCAGATAGGGACCGAACTGTCTCGCGACGTTCTGAACCCAGCTCACGTACCGCTTTAATAGGCGAACAGCCTAACCCTTGGAACCTTCTGCAGCTCCAGGATGCGATGAGCCGACATCGAGGTGCCAAACCTTGCCGTCGATATGAACTCTTGGGCAAGATAAGCCTGTTATCCCCGGCGTACCTTTTATCCGTTGAGCGATGGCCTTTCCATACAGGACCACCGGATCACTAAGTCCTGGTTTCCCACCTGCTCGACTTGTTTGTCTCGCAGTTAAGCG